>DATGHT010000071.1:0-2058 GCA_035307865.1 Candidatus Eremiobacteraceae bacterium
CACGACGATCGTACCCGCTGCGAAATCTCCCAGACGCTTGTTCTGCGCTGAGAGCAACATGCTTGCGACCGAAAGCGAATAAAACGTGAGCGACTCCGGAATCCGAACCAGATTGCGGATGACCGAGTCCAGAAACGTCACCGGATAACCGCCGTCGGCGACCACGCGAATGCCCAGCGCGCGCTTGCCTGGAGTCTGCCCGTTCCAAAGCTGTTCGAATGCGATGAAGTAACCGTAAAGCAGCATGAAGACCAGGGCGACGACGATCGCGACGACCGTCGAAGCGATATTTTTTTGGCTGAGGTGCAAGACGCGCGCAACCTCCTCAGCCCGAGGCGCGGCCAGGCCGCCGAGGATGACAATCGCCACGCCGGCGAAGCCTTGGATGATGGTATCCACGGCAAGCGCCAAAAACCGGCTGCCTATGCCCGCGAGCTCGTAGTAGAAGGCGATGCTTTCGGGCGTGCGCACCGCGACGGAACGTTCCACGCGGTAACGTTCCGCCCGCACGGCGCTCTACCCCGCGTTAGGCCGGCATCCGCACCTCTACCGTGTAGTTCAACGTCGTCTTGCCGTTCGCGGGGATAGTGATATTCCAGACCGCGGTGTCGGCGGCAGCCTTGACGTGATGGTAATTTTCCGCGATGATCTGCCAATTGATCCCCGGCATCGGCTCGACGACCTTGACCGGTTGTGCCTGGTCCTTGGCGTTATGCAGTTCCATCTCGAACGAGGTTTCGTACACGTAGAACGCGCCGTCGCGGTAGTAGCGGTAATTGGTCTGCTTCTTGTTGGCGGTGACGTCGAACGCTTGGCCTAGCAGCAAGCGGACCAACTCGTGGCGCGGCGTGTGATCGATCGAGTCCTCACCGACGAATTGCGCGTTGCCGTGCGAATCCTTTTTGTAGATGCGCACCGTGCCCTTTGGTAACGGAATACCCAGACCTCCGCCGTCGTTGCGGAACTCGATGTACACCGCAAACTTGAGGCGCTGGCCCAAGTCGCCATAGCTGCCGGTATAGTACGAGGGATCGCCGCGCAGCTCCAGCGATTTTGTGACGGGGATATCGCTGGCGGAAAGCAACGCGACTTGTTTGCTTTGCTTGTCCGCGATCGTGGTCGGGCGGTTGAGCGTGTAGAGATGGTACTCGAGCAGCGCTTCGTTCGCGACGCTGGTCGCGACTGGCGCCGCCGCGCGCCCCAGTACCTTCATCTGCTCGATTTCGTTGCTCACACGGTTGACGTCGCCCGCCACCAATTGCAGTTTTGCGTTGCGGTAAGTCGTGCCGCTTTGATTGTCAAGCGTGATGAGGCCATTGAGGTCGAGCCGGTTATCGCCGGCATTGAGTTCGCCCACGTAATCGGCACGCCACGAGAGGCCGCCCGTGAGGTAGCTCAGTTCTACGTTCTGCGGCTGTGCGCTGCCGTTGTTGAGATCGACGACCAGCGTCGGAACGTCGCGCAGGTTGGCGGGCAGCGACGGAAAGGCGAGCCGCCCGTCGATTCCCGTTTCGATGCGATTGGCATATTGCAAGACGACGCCATCGTTGGTGCTCAACACCTTTGCCTGTTCGCGCGTCTCGCGGCCGGTGGCGGAGTTCACGTGAATGACGGTGACGGTCTTGCCGACGTACTTGTCCAGGAGTTTTTGCGGCGTGAGCAGATCGTAGTTGAAGTTCTGCTCCACGACCGAGAGCGCTCCCGGGGCGCTCAGGCTGCGCAGCAACGCGGTGGCGGGGTTGATTTGCGCGCTGACGTCGCGCAACGCCAGCCGGTCGAAGCCGGCCGGCAGCGTGATGCGGCGCTCGTCTTTGACCAGCGCCAAGTCGGAGTTGTAGATCGTCACCGCGACCGCTTGCTGGTCGGCGAGGGTGCTCGACTGTTCGTCTGCGGCGAGCGCGCTCGACATCGACAGGCAGGCGCCGGCGAGCAGCGCGGCGCCGGCGAGCCGGGCAATGGCAAGACGCGAAACGCTCATAGTCATATGCGTCTCCTTTTCGGGGCCGCTTCCTAACAGATCGAGTGCGGCCGCTTTAGCCATTATACGCGCTAGGTGGT
>DATGHT010000072.1:0-2965 GCA_035307865.1 Candidatus Eremiobacteraceae bacterium
ATATTGGGACTTGGCGTCGAGCTACGCACTAGCGGACCACATGTTTTCCAGCATGTCGAGCGGCAGTTTCACCGCCCATCAATATCTGATCGCGGGAACCACCGCCATCACTTCCCAGCAGAGTCTCGTCGACTTCCCCACGCAGATTCCGTGGGGCTGCGATGCTCCGACCGGGACCTTGACGCCCGTGCTCTCGCAGGACGGCACGATCGATCAGAACGGTCCCTACCCCTGCATCAGCGCATATCCAACTATCGCGCAACTGCTGGACGCTGCGCGCGTGAGCTGGAAATATTATGCTCCGATGGTGGCGCCCCCGGGCAGGGGTGACATCGCCGGCGATGTCTGGTCCGCGTTCGACGCAATCCGTTCCGTCCGCAACGGGCCGGATTGGTCACGCAACGTCGTGTCACCGGAGACGACGTTTTTCAGTGACGTTGAAACCGGACGCTTGCCCCAAGTCAGCTGGGTCATCCCGGATTTCGCCAACTCCGATCATCCGGAGTCCAGATCGAACACCGGTCCGTCCTGGGTCACTGCGGTCGTGAATTTCGTAGGGAAGAGTAAGTATTGGAACAACACCGCTATCGTCATACTTTGGGATGAGTGGGGTGGCTGGTACGACGACGTCGCTCCGCCGCAACTCGACTACGCCGGACTCGGGATGCGGGTCCCGATGATCGTCGTCTCGCCGTATGCACGCAAGGCGTACGTTTCTCACACACCGTACGAATTTGGCAGCATCTTGAAGTTCATCGAGCAAGATTTCTCGCTGCCAAATCTAGGGGCGACCGATGTTCGAGCAACCTCGATCCAAGACTGCTTTGATTTCACGCAGAGCCCGTCGCCGTTTTCGGTCGTACGAGCGCCTGTGAGCGTGCGCGCGCTACGCACGCGCGCACCCTCATATCACTGGGTGGACGACGAGTAGGGTCACAACCGCGCGTTGATCACTGCGCTGACGCCGACCCCGTAAACGCGTTTGAACCCTTTGAGCACGTTGATGTTATCCACCGGCACAAGCGCACGGATCTGCCAAACGTTGTTGTTCCAAGCCGCCGCGAATTCACCAACCGCCTGCGTGTTATCGACTGCGTAGGCGGGCCCGCTCACTTGTGCGGCGCCGACATAGGTCGCGCTGCCGAGGGTGACGATCGGCACGACTTTCGTCTTGCCTCTGTTGGCGACGTGGTTGGTCAACATGAGGTTATCGATGAACGAGTTCAGCGGCCCCGCGATCGCTTTCACGGCTAGAATACCACCCGCGCCTACCAGAACTTTGTTGAGCAACGAATCGGCATTCACCGCCGCCAGCGGCGCAAACGAAAGGAACGCTGAGAGTGCTGTCGCGATGATTGCTTTCTTGCTAGTCACGCTAGAATCTGGCTCCTTTTCTTCTCGTGTGAGATCGACTAAGTAACGGGATCACGCACGCGTTCAGTTCCCGTTTCACCACAGTCTCATACCCAGGTCGTAGCCCGGCGACGCGCGGGACAGGCTTTCTAAAATTGCCCTGAGAACGAGCGGAACCGTGTATCAGAATCTGCATGCGTTTGTCGACGACTTGCGCAGCGCGGGTCAATTGCAAGAGATCAGCGCGCCAGTCGATCCCTATCTCGAGATAACAGAGATCGCGGATCGCTGCGTCAAGCACGCCGGCGGCGGACCTGCGTTGCTCTTTACGAATGTCAAGGGTTCGCAGTTTCCCTTGCTTATCAACGCGTTGGCAACCGAGTGGCGGATGGCTCGCGCGCTGGGCGTGGAGCGCCTCGACGATTTAGGCGAGCGCGTCCGTGCTTTCCTCAAGGTTGCGCAGCCGGGGAAGCTCGCGGAAAAGCTCGGTATGCTGTTGCGGCTAAACGAGATTGCCGCATTGCTGCCACGCACCGTGCGCAGCGCGCCCTGCCAAGAAATCGTCTACGAGGACGATGCTGTTGACCTTCGCCGGCTGCCGGTGCTCACGTGCTGGCCTGGCGATGGCGGCCCATTCATCACGTTGCCGATGGTGTTCACGAAAGATCCGCGCAGCGGCGTACAAAACGTCGGCATGTATCGCATGCAGCTCTATGACTCGCGCACCACCGGCATGCACTGGCAGCGCCACAAGCACGGACGCGAGCACATGATCGCCGCCAAGAGCGAGACCACACCGGTTGCAGTCGCGATCGGCGCCGATCCCGCGACGGTGTACGCAGCCAGCGCACCGCTGCCAGCCGGCATCGACGAAGTGGTCCTGGCCGGATTCCTGCGCGGTAAGAGCGTGCCGATGGTCGCGTGCAAAACCGTCGACCTGAAGGTGCCGGCGGAGTCCGAATTCGTCCTGGAAGGCTTCGTCGACAACTCGGAGCTGCGCCGCGAGGGTCCCTTTGGCGACCACACCGGCGTCTATTCGCTAGCAGACGATTACCCGGTCTTTCACGTTACCTGTATGACGCACCGGCGCGATCCTCTGTATTGGACCACGATCGTCGGGCGGCCGCCCATGGAGGATGCTTGGCTGGGAAAAGCAACGGAACGGCTCTTCCTGCCGTTGCTGCAACAGATTCTTCCCGAGGTCGTAGACTACAATTTTCCGATCGAAGGCGGGTTCCAAAATCTGGTCATCGTATCCGTGCGCAAGCGCTACCCGGGCCATGCGAAAAAAGTCATGTACGGCCTGTGGGGACTAGGCCACATGATGATGCTCACCCGCAACATCATCGTTGTGGACGACGACGTTGACGTGCAGAACGTCCGCGAAGCCGTTTGGGTGACGCTCAACAACGTCGATGCCGGACGCGATCTCGTACTGGCGCCGGGACCGGTCGATGCGCTGGACCATGCCGCGCCGCGGCCATTGCTCGGCACCAAGCTCGGTATTGACGCAACGCGCAAGACGCACGAGGAAGGTTACGAGCGCGAGTGGCCGCAGAACATCGTCATGAGTGACGATGTCAAGCAGGCGGTCTCCCGCCGCTGGGCGGAA
>DATGHT010000073.1:0-11667 GCA_035307865.1 Candidatus Eremiobacteraceae bacterium
CGGCCCCACACTAGGGCGGCGGCGGCTGGCATCAAGTTGTCACGAATGCTCCTATGGCTCGGCCACCGACCACGAGTTGATGTTGACGTTGAGCTTTTCGCGGATGACGCTCATGATGTTCTCGTAACTCTCATGCATGGAACAGTCGAAGCAAACGGCATATCCGAGCACTCGAAAAGTACCGTCGCAATCGCCCTGGCAAGAAACGCAAACCACTGCCGGATTTTTCCTCATAGCAAGTGGGACAACCACGCCCCGTCAGCCCATCCGCGAGCTTGTCCATATGACTCGCGCGGAGTGATCTTTGTTACAGGCTTGCGCCGCTCGCCCGAAGCCCGCTACTGGTAGGTGATCAGATCGGGCACCGGCCGGAACGCCAGCACCTCTCTGACGCTGAACATGTCGAGATCTTGCTCGAAGAACAGCTTCAGGCCGTTGAAAAAGCGCCCGTGCGAACTCGCGAGGTCGTGATAGGTCTTCAGCTTGACGGCACGGCTGCCAAAGCCGTCGATATGGAAGGTGATCGCAAGTTCTGGGTGGGGCGTCACGGCTTGTCTGTCGTCGATCATGTAGGCCGCGAATTGGTGGATCACCAGCAGCTTTTGCGGCAGCCGGTGGCGCCGCACGATGCCTGCCAGATATGATGAGACGGCATTGATCTCTCGCGCGTTGACGTGCCCGATTGCGTCACCAGGCATCTGGGCTGCATCCATGCGCCACTCCGAATCCATCGCCAGCCCCACATCCGGCTGTGCCAGGAACGCCTCATAGCGCCGTACTTCGGGTAAGAATTCGGCGCGTCCGGGTTGCACGTCCAGAATCAGCAGGCCGTGAAGACGTCTGGCTTCCTTTAGATAGCTTCGTATCGTCGCGTCGTCTTGATGTGCGCAGTAGCAATGGTTGAGGCCGGGCCAGCGTTGCGCCATGGTAGCGATCAATTCGAACGCCGGCAGTACGGCGCGGCGCTTTTGCTCGAAGAGGAGCGCGCGCTGCGCGAGCGCCGCGCCTTCGTGTCGCGCGGTTCCGGCGCCGAGTATCCCCATGTTCGGCACGCCTGGAGCGCCGTAGAACGCGACGACGCGGTAGGCGGGAAACAGGACTCGTCCGCCGAGCGGCAGCTGCGGCAAGGGACGCGCTGTTGGCTTCGTCACAGCGACGGGTGCGGCCGATGGACCGGCGCTCGCTGCTTGAGACGACGGCGGCCCGCTGCGCGGGTTGGCACCGCAAAAAGTGAGTCCCGCGCACAGCGTTACGACGAAAAAAGGCCGCCAGAACCCGATAATAGACATAGACTTTGCAACGCACATGAGAAAATTAAAGCCGAATTCCCCCATTTTCACTTTCATCGTCTACGCGCTGGTCGCGGTGGCGTTTTTCGTGGTGACGGATGGGATCTTCAGTCCCTACTTCAGCGCCGGGCCCTGGCACGAAGTCGTGCACATCATCGCCGACTGGGCATTCATCGCGGTGACGATTCTAATCATGTATCGGCTGTTCGGCAGGCTGGCGCAACAACGCGAGCAGCTGCAATCGCTGTGGCGTATCGCAATCGAGGCCGACCTCGATCATAACGCGCAAGTGCTGGCTATTTTGGTCGAAGGCGCAAAGGCGCTGGAGATGGGGGCCGGATCGATCGGTCACCTCGAGGGCGAGTGGTACATCTTCGACATTCAAGACAAAAGCCTGAAACTTGAAAAGAAATGGCACCAGAGCGAAACGCTGGCCAGCCGCGCCGCAGTCCAGGGAAGGACGATCAAGTCCGAGGATGTCGACGGCGACCCGCTGCTGCGCGACCACCCCTCGGTGGCGCGCGTGGGCTTGCGGTCGATCATCAGCACGCCGTTTTTCGTGCGCGGGCAGCAGTATTCGTTGACCTTCCGCTCGCGCCGCGCACGCACTCGCGCCTTCTCCTTAGAAGACGTGGAGTACATGGAGCTGCTCGCCAACTTCTTCGGCCGGCTGTTCTTGCAGCGCGACCAGGAAGCCGAGATCGCGCGCTTGGCTTTCAGCGACTCGCTGACGGGCTTGTCGAACCGCGCCAGTTTTTACGACCACTTGCAGCGCCAGTTCGCGCGCTCGGCGCGTCACCAGACACGGTTCTGTCTATTCTTCATCGATCTCGATGGATTCAAAACCATCAACGATACGCTCGGCCACGCTGCCGGAGATGCCGTGCTCTCCCAAGTCGGCCGCCGACTGCTGGGTGCCGTCCGCACCGAAGATATCGCCGGCCGTCTGGGCGGTGACGAGTTCGGCATCCTCGCGGGAACGATCGGCGAGCCCCCTGAGGCGCTCGCTTTAGCCCAGCGGCTGCGCACGAAACTGGGCGAGCCATATTTCGTCGGCGACCATCGCTTCAACGTCACCGGCAGCATCGGCATCGCCTTTTATCCGCAGGACGGCAACTCAATCCAGGCGTTGATGGAACATGCGGACGCCGCCGCGTACTTTTCCAAAGGTACGGGCGGCGGCCATTTTACATTCTACAGCCCCCAGCTCGAGGCGGTTGCACAAACTCCCTAAGGAGTCGGCGTCGCCACCACTTTCGTGAAGCCCGCGGGGATGTCGAAGAGTCCCTTGTCTTGCCCACCGAGCGCGCGCACGTTGCCGCGCTCGATCAGCGTTTGAAATGCGAACCCGGACGAACCGCCTTGGCCTTGCGCGCTGCCGCCCAATCCCAGGAGTGTCCACATCGAAAGCCTGCCGCCGGGTGCGCTGCCGCCGCCGGATTTGTGATAGCTCACCGATGGCTTGCAGCCGATAGGCATTCCGAAGGTCTCGGGATGTGCGACAGCAGCGGCCCCCGTCGATCTGTGGGTCGCGGTGGTGTAGCCGGGCTCGGGATATGAGGAAAGATACTCGGTCATCGACGTTTGGAAGCCGCCGTCACGACACGAACCGGTTGACTTGCTCATGCTGCTCTTGAAACTCAAGCTGTAGCCGGTGGTGGCGACACCTTCGATCGTCTTCGGACCGAGCACCGTGTTGGACACGCTCACGTCGAGCTTGCCGGTACCCGGCTGTTCGGGTGGCATCGTCTGCTGCGGGTTTTGGGGCGCCATCGGCGGCGGTGCCTGTGGCGGCATGCCCGACACGTTTGTGTCGACGATCCGATACGTCTTCTTCGCGAGATCGAGGTAGATGATTTGATGCAAGTCGGGCCGGTCGATCGTCGCGGTCTGGGCGCCGGGGTCATCCACCCGGTGCAGTGGTCCCAAATAGTACTCGGTGCTGGCCGTGCCGGATTTCAACGTACTGCCGACGGTCTTGGCCATCTCAACCGCGTTGTGAATCATGCTGAACAGGCCGTGGTGCTGCTGCGCGTTGTTGGTCGCCGCTGCTTGCTGCTGCGCCGCGCTGACCGCGGCCGGAAAGTCGGCCGCGAACGTTCCCGGCTGCGGGTTTGCGTCCTTGCCGACAAACTTCGTGACCTCATCGTACTGGATGCCGCTGCCGGCGGCGTGAGCAACGGGCAGTGTGTCACCCGTCAAAACGACCGCGGCGACGGACATCGCCCCCACCGCGAGGATTCCCATCCAACGCCACGCACGCGCAGGAACGCCCCGTGAATGCATATATGCCTCCAACCCTTTAGAGTACGAGGTAGGCTTTTAGTTTCCGCGACCGGTCAGCCTCGACCCTTCATCCGCGGTCTTGGTCGACCCGCTCGTCTACGTACTCCGGGGCGCGAGCTGCGGGCGATTTTGGATGATCGCCAGTACCTCTGCAAACCGATGGTTCATGGCGCACTCATAGCATACGACGTATTCCTCGATGTGAAGCACGTCGTCACAAGCTCGTTGGCAGCAGGCACAGCTCATCAAGCGCATTCCTTAGGGTTCTCAATTATAGTCTTCGCCCGGCACGCCTACTGGCGTCAAACGTTGGACCGGCAAGGGGACTTTTCGTTTCATTTCTGTGACCGGGCTTGCCCTCCGGCCAGGCAATAGGTCATAGCATTCATGAGAGTTGGCTGAATCTGAACGACCACCGGTTCAGCCTTTTTTTATGCCGCGCGTGTATCGTTCCCAATGTCTAGCAAGACAGGGAGAATACCATGAATCAGCTTTCAATCTTGGGAATCGCCAAGAGACTCGTCCTGCCATTGGTCGCAGGCGCGCTGCTCGCCGGCTGCGGAGGCTACGGCGGCGGTGGCTATGGTGCGGTCAATAATCCGGTTCCAATGCCGATGCCACATCCGTCACCGCTCAACGGCACGCTCAGCACCATGTCGCTGAAAGGTGCGCCGGGCTTCGTGAATCCGGCCAATCACACAGTCTACGTCTTCGATCTCGATCTGACAAACCCAGGACACTCCACCTGCTCAGGCGCGTGCGCAGCCAATTGGCCTCCGGTCATTGCGGTCGCGAATGCGACCCTGCCGGCACCGTGGTCAACGATCGCCCGCGGCGACGGTGGCACGCAGCTGACATACAAAGGCCGGCCGCTCTACACGTTCGCGTTCGACAATAATCCCGGCGACACAAACGGTGATGGCGTGAACGCCTTCGGAGGCTTCTGGCACATCGCGCGGCCTTAACGCTGCAGCTCGCAAAAGAAAAAACAAGCTCCTCACGGAAGCTAAAAGCGCGCGTGGCTTGCTAGAAAGCCACCGCGCTGCTTTGCTAAGGGGTGAGCTTTTAGCACGCTGGGGACGCATTTCGAAAAAGAGATCCGGGAACAGCCCGATATTTGGAAGCGTTTGGCGGGCAGCGACAAGGCCGAACGTCTTGCGAAATCGTTTGGCGATGAAATCGTGCTCGTCGGTAGCGGCAGCTCGCTGTGCGTCGCCGAACTGGGCGCGCTGGCTTTGCGGCGGCGCCGCATTCAGGCGCACGCGCTTGCGGCCACCGAAGCGCGACTCGACCATTGCGCGTACGAGGACAAGACCGTCATTGCGGTGTCGCAAAGCGGCGCTTCCGGCGACCTCCTCACAGCGCTCGACGTGCTCAAGCCGCGGCGCCTGATCGCACTGACCAACACCAGCCGCTCGCCGTTGGCAGAACGCGCGCAACTCGCGATCGACGTCGGAGCGGGTCCCGAGCTCGCGGTTCCGGCGAGCAAAAGCGTGACTGCCAGCGTCGCGATCCTATTATGGGCTGCTTCGATCGTCGGCTCCAGCGCAGATCGAAGTCCCAGCGCCTTGATCGCTGCGGCGCAAGCCGTCGAGGGCTGGCTCAACGATGCCGGGTTGGATGACGTGCGCGCGGCCGCAGGCATGGTGGCGCAGCGCAGCAACGTCGCGGTGCTCGGATCGGACTATGGATTGCCGGTCGCGCGCGAAACGGCGCTGAAACTCAAAGAGGCGAGCTACCTGCATGCCGAGGGATTTGCGGCGGGTGAATTTCGGCATGGCAGCGTAGCCATGGTAGATGGCGCATTCGCGGTCATCGGAATTTTCGACCGCGATGCGTTGCCCATTGTCGAACGGCCCATGCGCGAACTACGAGCATCCGGAGCGCTGCGCTATGCGATTGGTGCGTGCAGCGTTGATGACGTGCCCCGCTTAGGACCGATCGTGAGCGATGCTTACAACACGCTGGCGTGGCTCGTCAGCGCGCAGCTGCTGACCTTGTATGCCGCGCGTGCCAGAAATATCGACTGCGATGCGCCGCGCGGCCTGACCAAAGCACTGGTCGCGGAATGAGCGTCACCGAGCCGCCGCCGCTTGCGGATGCGGCGGCCAAAGAAATCCTAGCGCGCGACGCTAGCCTCATTCGCGGCGTGGGCTTGCGCGCTGCCGTTGCCATCAATGCCATCTCGATGATCGGCATCGGGCCGCTCATCACGATTCCCTTGGTGCTGGGCGCGCTGCATGGCCCGTTGTCGCTCGCGGGCTGGATCTTGGGGGCCGTGCTGGCGCTTTGTGACGGCTTGGTGTGGGCGGAGCTCGGCTCGCTCTATCCCGGTTCGGGCGGCACCTACGGTTATTTGCGCGAGATCTTCGGCCGCGCCGGAGTCGGGAAGCTGCTGGCCTTTCTCTTCGTATGGCAGACGATTTTCGTCGCCCCGTTGAACCAGGCCACCGGCTATATCGGCTTTGCGAACTACACGGGCTACCTCTTTCCCAAGCTCGCCGCATCGCAGACCAGCATCAAATTGCTGGCGATCGGCGTCGGGGTCGTCACGCTGCTCGCCTTGTATCGCGGCATCACGACGATCTCGCGCGTGGGCATCGTACTGGCGCTGGCTTCGTTGGTCACGTTGTTATGCGTCATCGTCTCCTCGTACGTCCATTTTTCGCCCGCGCAAGCGCTGACGTTTCCGCATCACGACTCCTTTTGGCTGGGTCTGCGCGCCGGACTAGGCCAAGGCTTGATCATCGCGATGTACGACTATCTCGGGTACAATCAATCCAGTTGCATCGGCGGAGAAATCGTCAACCCCGCCCGGAACATCCCTCGCTCGATCATCATCGCAATTCTCATCGTCGCGGCGCTCTATATCTCCATGCAGCTCGGCGTCTTGGGCGCGATTCCGTGGCAGCAGCTCGTTCCGCTGGCCGACGGCTCGCTGCCGCCGCTCGGACAGCACGTGGCATCCGTCGTGGTCGAGCACGCGTTTGGCGTGGCGGCGGCGGTGATCGTGACCGGACTCATCCTTATAACTGCGTTCGCGTCGGTGTACGGCAATCTATTGGGGTATTCACGGGTGCCCTTTGCCGCGGCGGCGGACGGCGTGTTTTTGCGCGCCTTCGCCCACCTGCACAAGCAGCAACGCTTCCCGGACGTTTCGCTGTGCGTGATGGGGCTGTTGGCCTTGGTCGCTTGTCTGTTCCCGCTGGACCAGGTGATCAACGCGCTCACCACCGGCATCGTCCTGATCCAATCGGTGGCGCAAATCGTGGCGCTCGTCTTTGTGCGATTGCGCGGCATCCGCGCGCCCTACCGCATGTGGGCGTATCCCCTCCCGGCCTTGATCGCACTCGTCGGTTGGATCTACATCTTCGCCAGTGCAGGTCTGCAGGCGATCGTCTTCGGCGTCGTGAGTCTGCTGGCGGGCGCGGCCGTCTATCTCGTGCGAGCCGCGCGGATGAAAGACTGGCCGTATGCAAAAGCCGCCGGCGGTAGCCCGTAAGAGGGCGGGCGGCCCGCACCGTTAAACCCCCGCAACTTGTAGCATCGAGCGTGGGGAGGCATGTATGGCGTCCACACCATTCATCCGATGGGCTGCTTTTCGTTTTGGTATTGCGCTGCTGTTTGTGGCAGCGCTCTTTTTGTCTTCCGCCAGCCCTGCGTTGACTGCGGGCGGCGTCATCGGGACGCTGCGCGGCAGCATCGTCGACGCGCAAACAAACGCCGGCATCAGCGGCGTCGCGATCACGGCGGTATCCGGCTCGGGTGCGTTCCACACCACGACCGACACGCACGGATTTTTTGCGCTGCTGCAACTGCCCACCGACACGTACACGGTGACCGCGTCGAAGAACGGCTACGCGACGCAGGTCGTCTCGGGCGTGACGGTCTTGGGAGACCAGTCGCAAAGCATCGGCGTGCTCAAGCTCAGCCCCGCGCCCAGGACACTCGGCCAAGTGCGCGTCGTCGCGCGCGGCGCCGCCTCTGCGTTCCAACCAACCCAGACAGTGGACGAAACGACCTTCGTCGGCCGGCGCGTCGATCAAGCGCTCGGCGAAAAAGGTTCGACCAACTTCAACCAGCTGGTCTACTCCGCGCCGGGCGTCATTCAAAACGTGCAGGGCACGTCAACCCTCAACGCTTTTTCCATACGCGGCTCCGCCAGCGTCGAGATCGGTTACCAACTGGACGGCGTCGATTATCGCGGCAACTTCTTCGACGAAAATCCCAACTCCAATTACCTTAACGGCATCGGCGGCGGCCATGGCGCGCTGCAGGTCGTCAGCGGTGCCGGCGATGCGACTCAGGGCGGCATCGGAGCGGGCGTGGTCAATATCGTGCCCGGCCGCGGCTCGTACAAAGGCGACGGCTTCGTCAGCTTCGACGTCGGGTCGCCGTATTACGATCACGGAGTCGCCTTCCAATACGGCACGGCGACGAAAGACGGGCGTTTCTCCGACTTCTTCTCCGTGCGATCAGACCGCAGCGTGCCGCCGATCGCGCCCTACGGCCGCGATGCCTCCGACGCTGGAGCGTTTCATGGAACGTCGCTTGCGTACGACGACGACGTGTTGAACAACTTCTATTTCCGTTTCGGCAAAGACCAGAATCAAGAACTCCAAGTGTTGAGCGAATGGCTGGATCACCGCGGGTTCGCCGAGTACGGGGGGCTCGTAGGCTCCAACTTCTATCCTTACGATCCGTTCTCGTACCAGCAATATCAGACCGATCCAAACGGCAACTCGATGTGGGGTGTGCTGCCTAACGCGCCGCCCGGAACCGACCCGCAACTGGATTGGTACCGCAGCGTCATACCGTACGTCAAAGGTGTGCACACAACTTTTCAACCAGTGACGCAGCCGGAACAATACTTGTACGGCCCGGTCAACTTCTTGAAGATCGGCTATACGCGCACGCTCAATCCGACCACCGCATTGAATGCTTTCTTCTACAACTGGGGTGGGCTGGAATCCAACAACATCACGGCGACCGGCGGCGGCGACTCACAAACGCTGACGACGGGAGCGTTCTTCGCAGGGTACAATAACGTCGGCGGCCGGCGCGTCGGCTTCCAAGCGCAATTGACCAAGCAACTCGGCCAGATCCACACGCTGAGCCTGGTCGGCAAATTCGAAAACGGATTCCCGTATTGGAATCAGCCGTACTACGCCAACACTTGGGTCGGCTTTCAAACCGCGCGCACGCTCGATCCCAGCAACTTCGGAGCCTTGCCGCCGGCGGCCGCCTGCGCTCCGGGCGCCGGGGTGTTGGGCAACCCGCAGTGCGTCAACGGACCCCGGGTCGAGGACTGGTTTCTTCCGCAAACGCCCGGACTGCCGGTTGGACCCGGTAACCCGTGCATAGGTCCGGCCGCGGACAACAGCTACAATCCGTCGATGCCGACGGGGCTTGGCTGCTATATCTATTCGTGGATGCTCGCCAACGGCAAGTGGAACGGCAAGCTGCCGGCGATTCCCCTCACCGGATTCAGCTATGCCGGAACCGATTTCCAGCAATACGGCATCGGCCTGCGCGATCAGTGGACGCCGAACAGCAAACTCCATGTGGATTACGGAGTTCGCTTCGACGGGCAGTATCTGCGTTGGGGACCCAACCAGTTCAGCAAAGATCTCGGCAACCCGTCCGACGTCGGCATCGGCTACGCGAGTCTGGGGAACGATTATCTGCGCCCGCGAGTGGTGGAACCGCGCATCGCGATCGACTATGTGGTCAACCCGAACAACAGCGTGCGCTTCAGCTACGGCCGGTCTATCAGCTTCTTCTTCGCGCAGACTGCGGGCACGCCCACGACCGGCATAATGGACCCGCTGCTCTTCCAGATCCCAGCCAAAGACACGGTCAACATCAACACCAACCCCGCGGCCGGCCCGATCGCGCTCGGACCTGCCTGCGGCAGCGGCTGGCACGGCCCCGGCACGAACGGCAACGGAACCTACATGCAAAATCCATTTGTGCCGTTCTCGGGCAGCGGCACCGTGTCGCCCCTCGGGTGGTATTTCAAGTGCCCGAACTATGCCGAATCCGTGTACTGGCTCTTCGATCAAACTTTCGCGGCGCCCGACATCGGCGGCGGATTCCCGGCGACGTACAACAACTGGGACCTTGCTTGGGAGCATCAGTTCGCTAACGGTTGGGGCACGAAACTCACGAGCTACTGGCGGCGTGGATACGATACGTACCAAGTCACCTTGCTCAACAACGGACCACCCGATCCTGTGACGGGCGCGCAAAACGCCGGTTCGTTTGCGGTGCGCGAGACCGGGATCCAAAAGACCTTCGGCTTGGAGTTCTTCTTGACGACGCCGGACAAGCCCGCGGGCTGGAGCGGTTTTTTGACGATGAACTACGTCAACGAGCTGACCAATACGCCGCCGGTCTCAGGCTCCGACAGCCTGCCGGTCGTCTCGCAATTCCTATATCAGACCAACACCTTGTTCCATCAAAGCTACTTGCCGCCGTTTTCGGGCCGCACCGGCATCGAGTACCGCACGCGCAGCGGCTGGCGCATCAATCCGATCTTTGCCTTTGACGGCGGCATACCGTTTGGAGTCGGCAAAGATGCCATTGGGTTCGTCAACGGCGTCCTCTACCACTTACCGACCGGCAACGTGGGCGTGGCGACGCCGTATGCGGGTCCAGGCAATCCGAACCAAGCCATCAATGCAACCTGCTACGTCGATCCCGCATTCCCGGGCAGCTACTTCCATCCGCGCGATTTTGCGTGCCGCGGTTACGACGAGCCGGCGCTCGCCGGTGAGAAGTTCACCCGTCCACGACTGTTTACCGATCTCGATGTGCAGTTCGAAAAAGGCCGCCAAACCTTCGGTGTGTATGTCACGAACCTGTGGAACAATTACCGCGCCGAACCCGGCGTCAATCAAGCATGGCAACCGGTGGCGAATGGCGAGGGTGGTTTACAGACCGGACAATTCGCAGGCGCGTATCCACTGAATCCGGACGGATCGCCCAATGCGTTCTACTTCACCGGCGCTCGCGATGAGAGCCGCTACGACGAATACTGGCTGCCCTTCGACCGGCTCTACGTTCCCGGCACAACGCTGCGCGTGTACGCGCAGTTCAAACTATAGTTTCGACTGAATCCGAAAATAGAGAGACGCGATGAAGCATATTGCACGGCTGGTGGTAGCCTTGACGCTCGCGCTGAGTATTGCGGCCTGCACGGCGGGCGGCACCGGTGCGCCGAATCTCAACCATTCCAATCCCCACGATCCAAACTTCAGCGCGCTGCAGTTCGCGGTAGGCACGGCGAATCTTTATGGGATGGGGAACCCCGCGCTCAACGTCGTGTCGACCCTGCGGCAGCCGAACGGCACTTCAGCAGCGGGCGCCAATACACCGATTCTCAGCGGCCCGTTCACCTTTGCCACCGGGCCGGCAACGTCGCTCGGACTAGCAGGGTTCGCCGACCTCTACACCACGATTCCGAATGGCGGCCCGAGCCTGCCGGAGACGATCGCCGCCGCACCCGTGATCGTCGGCACGTCGCAGACCGTGCACCCCGGCACGCCACCCTGCGACACGACCGGTGTTGTGGCTGGATTCACCACTTGCCCGAGCGGTATCGCGCCCAACGATACGTCGTTCGGACAAAGCGGCGGCGTTTTTGCAAACGGCTTGGCACCTTTCAACTCCACCGGAGGCGGCGTCTCTTACTCCTATCAGCCCTACGCGCAGCCGATCTATGCCTCCAGCCCGAACGCGCTCGCGCCCGCCGTAGCCGATCCGGTTCACCAATTCGTGCCTTGGGGCGGTCCGCCGGCGTTCGATCCCGATCGCAACGGGATGGGTACGCGCGATGGTTTGGTTCCGCTGTTCGCTGACTCGTTCAACGCGCCGGTTTTTCTCGGCGTCGGTGAGAACGTAACCACCTTCGAGTTCGTCACGCCCCGCACTGGAACGTATGCACTGTCAGCGCAAATAGGCACGCTGGGTTCCGGTGGCACGCCCGTCATCACGACCATCACCGCGACCGCGCCGTTGAACTCCTTGGCGCTCCTGCCGACGTTGACGACACCGCTCGTGACGCCGGACGCAAACGGCGACGGCGGCG
>DATGHT010000074.1:0-13319 GCA_035307865.1 Candidatus Eremiobacteraceae bacterium
TGCGCGCGCATGCTCTGATCGGGCGAGATGAACGTGCGCCCGATGTAACGGTTCTTCATCAAGCCCTCGATGTACGGCAAACCGGACTCGTCGGCGAAACCGATCGCCGCGGCAGTGGCGCTGTCGGGCACGCCGATGACCACGTCGGCATCCGCGGGGCACTCGCGCGCGATCGCGCGCCCCATGCGGTAGCGCGCCAGATAGAGTTCGTGCCCGGCGTAGGCCGTATCGGGACGAGAGAAATAGATATACTCGAAGATGCAATTCGCCGGTTTGTGCTCGGTCGCTATCTTGCGAGAGCGCATGCCGCGCCCATCGATGATGATGATCTCCCCCGGTTCGACTTCGCGCACGAATTCCGCGCCCACCGTGCTCAAAGCACACGACTCGGAAGCGAGCATCCAGCCGTCGCCGTAGCGGCCGACGCATAGCGGACGAATACCCCAGGGATCGCGGAAGCCGAACAATTGGGTTTCGGTTGCCAGCACGATCGAAAAGGCGCCGATGCAGCGCTGCATGACGTTTGCGATGCGCTCTTCCATGTCGCCCTGCGGCAAGCTGCCAAGCATGCGCGCCATGACGTCGGAGTCGGAATCGGTAGCCGCACCGACTTCCGGCGGCAATTCGATGCGCAGCGCTTCCGTGTTCACCAGATTACCGTTATGGGCGAGCGCGAACGTGCCGAGCTCGCTTTGGGTCAACAGCGGCTGCGCGTTGTAGACGACCGACGAGCCCGTCGTTGAATAGCGGGTGTGCCCGACAGAGAGGTAACCGGGCAGCTGCGCCAGGGTGTCTTCCGTGAAGATCTGCGACAGCAACCCCATTTGTTTGAAGCAGCGCAGCTCATGGCCGTCGGACACGGCGATGCCGGCGCTCTCTTGACCGCGGTGCTGCAGGGCATAGAGCGCGAAGTAGGTGTTGCGCGCCACGTCTTCGCCGGGGACGTACAAGCCGCACACCCCGCACGCGTCGTGCACGGCATCCTCGCTACCGACCGGTTTGGGTTGGTAGCCCGTCCAAGCGCCCGCGGCTGGGTGTTCCATCTTTCTCCACCTTACCGAAAAATTCGCCAACCGTCAACGCACTGCTGCGACGGCGCGGCTAGCAATGTCTCGCCGGTAGCGGAGTGCGACGCCCGCGGGCAGCCCTTGCTCGTAGTGTGAACACCCTTCATACGCGGCCTGGCGGGCGCTATCCATCGTGTCACCGAGGCCGCAAATCGTCAGCACACGGCCGCCGCTCGCATCGACCCGACCGTCTGCAAGCTTCGATGCGCCCCAAAACGCGACCACATTCTCGCGATCGCTCGGGAATAACGGCAAGTTATTCACCGGTTGTGCATGCAGTGGATAACCGTCGCTCGTCAGCACCACGCCGACGCACGCATTGTGGATGAAGCGGGGGATAGCGTTCTCGTCGAGTTTGCCGCGAGCGGCCGCGAAGAGTGCGGCGAAGAGATCGCTCTCGAGACGCGGCACAATCACTTGTGTCTCCGGATCGCCGAAGCGCGCGTTGAACTCGAGCACCATCGGACCGCCGGCGGTCAGCATGATGCCCGCATAGAGGCAGCCGCGGTAGTCGATGCCCTCGCGCTGCAAGCCCGCCAGAGCCCGGTCGAACACGAGGGTGCGGACTTGTTTGAGCTGCGCATCGCTCAGGACGTCCATCGCCGGTGAGTAGGCACCCATGCCGCCCGTGTTTGCGCCGCTGTCACCATCGCCGGCGCGCTTGTAGTCGCAGGCTGGGCTGAGCAAAGCGTAGCTGCTGCCGTCGAAAATTGCCATGACGGAAACTTCGCGCCCCTCCAGCGCGTCTTCCACGACGATCTCCGTGCCGCCGCCGGGTAACGCGTGCTTGCCGTACCACTCAGCCAGCACCCGGCGGGCTTCCTCGGTGTCGGCACAGACCACGACGCCCTTGCCCGCAGCTAAGCCGTCCGCCTTGAGCACGACCCTTGCCGGCCAATGCGCCAAATGTTTTTCGGCTTGCTTGCGATCGTGGGCCACCCGGTGGCGCGCGGTCGGTATGCCGTTGCGCTCCATGAATTGCTTGGCGTACGATTTGCTCGACTCCAAGCGCGCGCCATCGCGATTAGGACCGAACACTGTCACGCCGTTGCCGCGCAACGCCTCGCTTACCCCGGCCGCAAGCGCTCCCTCAGGACCGATGACGGCGAACCCGATCGCCTCGGCCTTGGCGCGCTGCGCCAGCGCAGCCCCGGACGTCGCGGAGACCTCCGGCCAATTCGTTCCGAGCAGAGCAGTTCCGGCATTGCCGGGAGCCGCGAAGATGTGGGTCACCTCGCTCGACTGCTTGAGCTTCCAAGCCAACGCGTGCTCGCGTGCACCGGACCCGACCACGAGGACTTTCATTCCCATTCGATAGTGGCCGGCGGTTTGGTGGTGATGTCGTACACCACTCTGTTGACGTCAGGGACTTCATTGACGATGCGGGTGGAGATGCGCTCGAGCAGCTCTTGCGGCAGTTTGGACCAGTCCGCCGTCATGCCGTCGTCGCTCGACACCGCCCGGATGGCAACCAGGTTGCCGTAGGTGCGGCCGTCGCCCATCACGCCGACGCTGCGCAGCGGCGTGAGCACCGCAAAATATTGCCAGGGATGGTCTTCGGTGCCGGCTTCGATCTCCTCGCGCGTGATGGCGTCGGCCCGGCGCAACGTCGCCAGCCGCTCGGCATCCACCGTGCCCAAGATGCGCACCGCGAGACCCGGACCCGGAAACGGTTGGCGGCTGACGATGTGCGGCGGCAAACCGAGCTCGCGGCCGAGGCGCCGCACTTCGTCTTTGAACAAGAGACGCAACGGTTCGATGAGCCGCAGGCGCATGGTTTCCGGCAGACCGCCGACGTTGTGGTGCGTTTTAATTTTGGCGCCGGCCTTGCTGTGCGGCGTCTTGCTTTCGATGACGTCCGGATAAAGCGTGCCTTGCACGAGAAACTCCACGCCGGCGATGTCCTTGGACCGCTCTTCGAACACGTTGATGAACTCGCGGCCGATGATCGCGCGCTTTGCTTCGGGGTCTTCCACGCCGGCCAGTTCTTCCAAAAAGCGGGCGCGGGCGTCGACGGCGATCACGTTGAGGTGCAGCACGTCGCGAAATGCCTCGACCACCTGCTCGGCTTCGCGTTCGCGCAGCAGTCCGTGATCGACGAAGATGCAGGTCAGATTGTCGCCGATGGCGCGCGCCACGAGGGTCGCCGCGACCGCGCTGTCGACGCCGCCCGAGAGCGCGCAAATCGCCTTCGCACTGCCCACCTGCGCGCGGATCTGCTCCACCGCAGCATCGACGAACGATGCCATCTCCCACTGCTGGTGCAAGCCGGCGATCTTGCGCAGAAAATTGCGCAGCACGACCCTGCCGTATTCGGTGTGCTTGACCTCGGTATGAAATTGCACGCCGTAGCGCTTCTGCGATGGATTGCCGACCGCGGCCAGGGCGCAGGTCGCGGTATGCGCAAGCGTGATGTAACCCGCGGGCAGCTGTGTGACCGTATCACCGTGGCTCATCCAGGCTTGCGAGCGCCCGGGCACGTCCAGGAACAAAAGCGATTGCACTGCGTCGACGATGAGCTCGGCGCGGCCGTACTCACGATATTGCTGCGCCTCGATCGCCCCGCCGCTGGCGCGCGCAAGCTCCTGCATGCCATAGCAGATCCCTAAAATGGGCTTGTCGGTTTGCAAGAATTCGGGGGAGAGGTGAGGCGCGCCGGGCGCAACGGCGCTTTCGGGCCCGCCGGTGAGGATGAAGGCAGCCGGATTGCGCGCCTGGATCTCGCTCCAGGGCGTGTCGAACGGCACGATCTCGCAATAGACGCGTTCCTCACGCACGCGGCGCGCGATCAGTTGCGCGTATTGCGCGCCGAAATCCAAGATGATGACCGTTTCGCTCTGGGGCGTTTTCACGTGCATACCTCAGCTAGTCTGCCGCCGTCGCGGGCCATGACGATTTCTTTGGCAATACGTTCTCCAACCGACATCTCGTGACCCCAGCGATACGCGGAATAGGGCGTGTATTTGGTACCCGGCGAGCCCGGAATGCGCAGGCTCACATCGTAGACGACGAACGACTTCGGCGGGCCCGACGCGATCACGCACTGCAAGGCGAACGGACCGATGATGCCGGGCGCGCGCGCCTCCCGCGCGGCGCGCACGAAACGCTCGCCCAGCTCGAAAGCCTGCTCGAGCATCGACTCCGTCAGGGTGGCGGCGATGTGACCAGCTTCCTCCATCGAGGCGGTGAACGCGGCGCCCAGCACGGCTTGGTCGACCGCCAGCAGCGCACGAATGCCCTCGATGTTGGTTTGGCGGCGCGTGTCCGTGCCGAGCAGCTCCAGCTCGCCGAGCACGGGGGACCAGAAAAAGTTCAGGTTGATCGTGGGACCCAGGATGTACTCCTCGAGGACTGCGCGCGCGAGCGCCTCCTTGGTGACGACGCCGCTTGCCAGATAGTGGGCGGCGCGTCGCTCGTACTGATCGGGGCTTGCAGCGAGAAAAAACGCGCGCTCGAACGGCACGACCGCATGCGCGGCCTTCACGAGCGTCAGCCCGCTGATCTCGCTCGGATCTTTTAGCCGTCGCGGAAACCGGATGCCGGCGGCCGCCAGCAGGTTGTACTGATTGAAGGGCTCGTCGCGCTCTTCCGTGCGCAGCAGATGCCGCGACCCGAACATGGGAACGCGCATGCCCCGCTCGATTTCGTCGTACGAATGGCGCTCGCGCGCGTAGACCTCAAACGAGCGGTTGGGAATGAAGATCGCATTACGTTCCAGCAACCGTTGCTGCACGCCAGGCTCGATGACGTCAGCAAAGTGTTGCACGGCGAGCGTTTCATCAACGCAGCCGGTGCCATCGGGCCGCGTCCGGTACGCTTTGACGTACGTTTGCTCGCGCCGCGGCGCGGTGATCACAAGCGTGCGCAAGCCCTGGCGTTTCGCACCCGAGCAGACGTCGAGCGCCGAATGGCTGCCGATGGCGGCGATGGTGAGGTGCCCAGTGTCGTACTGTTGGAGGGCGGCGTTTGCGTCGAGCGCCGCCTGGCTCAATTCGCGGGAACCCCGGGGCCGGGCACCGTGACGGGCTCGCCGTTCAGTTGCCCATCTTCATCGTAGGACAAGCGGCTGGATTGATCCAGCACGAGTTCCAGGCTATTCGAGAGCAGCGCGTTCTTGATTTCGCGCGCGATGCGCCGGCCGGTCGACATCGGCTCGTCGTAGTTCAGATACGAGTAGGGAGAGCCGTCGATGAACAGGTTCGTGCCGGCCACGATGCGCGCCGAGATCTCCATCATGAAGAACTCGGACTCGGGCGTCACGATCGTCTCCAAACAGAACGCGCCGAACAGGCCGCGGTCGGGGCAGATCTCGCGGCTCACTCGCACGACCGATTCACCCATCGTGAACGCTTCCGCGAGCAGCGATTCACGCAGGCTGATGGGCTGGTTGCCGACCACGACGTAAGAAGGCTGGATGTCCCAGCCCTCTTGGTCGGCCAGCGGGATGCGGCCGAGGGAATCGACGTTGCTCTCGTAGCGCCGGTCCATCGACATGATCTCGAGCTTGCCGGTGAGCGGCGAGTAGAAATAGTGGATGTAGACAGGCACGCCCAGCACGTATTCCTGCATGATGAAGCGCTGCTCGACGAGGTGCGAAGCACGCGCCGTAAAATCGTCGCTGTTCTTGACGAACAGGTAGCCCTTGCCGCCTTGCGCGCCATACAGCTTGACGATGACCGGGCGGTCGATCTCACTGGCGCGCGTGAACTGCCGCGGCGTCTTCAGACCGGCGCGAGTGAGCCACTCGCGCTGGCGCATGCGGTCCGCCTCCCAGTCGAGCACCGCCTTGTTCCCGAAGTATGGCGTCGTCATGGCTTTGTGCTCGTCCATCGATAAGTAAGCGACGAACGAGCCGTGCGGGACCAAAATGATCTTGCGCTTTTTGAATTCCGGCTCGAGTTTCGTGAAGTCGCTGTAGCGCGGAATGACGATGGTCTCGTCGACGAATGCGAAACTGGAATAGAGGCGTTCGTTGAGCGGCGTGACGACGGCTAGAGTGTGGAAGCCTTCGTCTTTTGCACCTTTGAGGATCTGCAGCGCGGAGTGGCTGCCCAGGGTTGCGATAGTGTAAAGCTGCGGTTGATGACCGCCCGCTTTGTGCTTCATCACCGCATATTCGCCGCGGGGCGTAAGGGTCCCCCGAAAAGCGCGCGCTTCGGACGCGGCTGCACGAGATACGTCTGCGAAACCGCGTTGCTCAACAATGCCGAGCAGGCCCATTCCAGTCGAGAGGCTGGAGCCGGCCCTTCATCATCGTACAGCCGCCAGAGCACGCCGCGCGAAATGCCGGCGAGGTACGGCATCGCGAAGGTAGTGCCAAGCACGCGCAGCAGGCGGTCCGCAATATCGTCTTTGTCGCGTACGATCGCTTCGAATTCCCGATCCTCGTGCGCCGCGGCATCCGCAGGCGCGTAGAGCAGACGGTGCTTATTGGGATTGAACAGCACTTCTGCGTGTGCCAGCCGCTGCATGACGCTCTCCGGATCGGGTGCGTCCCCTCGCAGGTTGAGCCGGAGATGATCTGCGCGCTGGACTTGCTTTAGGCGCTCGTATCCGAGACGGCGCAGCGCGACGAGCACGGTGTGGGCGGTGTTGTCCGGGACGATCAATTCGATGGCGACGTCGAGCGACGAGCCCGGGGTCACTGCGGAAAGCTGCTGAGATCGGCCTGCAGGGCGGCCGCGGCTTGATCCGCGGATTCGTATACCGGCAAGGCTTCGGTGAGCCCCGCGATCTTCAGGATCTTCCCCGCGGATCCGGCGCGCGGAGCGACGAGCATGAGTTGCTGGCGGTTCACGCTCAAGCGCTCGGCAAAACGCAGCAACGCGTGAATCGTGCGGCTATCGAAATAGGAAGCGTTCTGCAACGACACGATGACGGCGCCGCGGTCAGCCTGGGCTGCGGTCTCAAGCGTCAGCTCCAGCTGCTCGACGTTGGTGAGATCGACCTCGCCCGAAATCTCGACGAGCGGCAAGCCGTTTGCGTGTATGAGTTGAAAGCGCGCTTGGTTGGCCACGGATGCCGCAGTCTTACCCGAAAAATTCGAGCCTACCTGCCGCGCGACCGCGTTGACCGTTCAAGAAACAACCGCGACATAGTCGCGTGCTTGCGTTTTGTCTTTGCCGCGCGCGACGCGGGCTGCATCGAGCAGCCACGTCGCAAGCACCGTGACCACGAGGTTGACCACGAGCGACAACAGCGCCGCAAAGATTGGAACCGTCAACGATCCGACGTGCAAGGGAACGACCGACGTGAAGGCGTGCGCTGCGGGCAGCACGGTCGCGACAATCATGCCGACCAACCAGCCGATCAAGAGCGCGCGCCGGTGAAACCAGCGCGTATAGAGCCCGATGATAAGCGTCGGGAAGGTTTGCAGGATCCAGCCGGCGGCGAGCAGCTGGAAGCCGATGGAATACTCGATGGGCAAGCGCAGCACAAAGAGAAGCGCCCCCAGCTTCACGATCAACGAAACAAGCTTTGCGTTGTTTGCTTCCTGTTGCGGCGAGCACGCCGGATTGAAGTATTCGCGATAGATGTTGCGCGTGAAGAGGTTCGCGGCCGCGATCGACATGATGGCAGCGGGAACGAGCGCCCCGATCGCAATAGCTGCGAAACCCACGCCTGCGAACCAGGACGGGAACATGCGCAAGAACAGCTGCGGCACGACATCGTTGGGGGATGCCGGTTTGACGCCGGCGGCGATGGCCATGTACCCGAACGTCGCCATGAAGGCCAGCAGCACGCTGTAGGCCGGAAGCAGCGCCATGTTGCGGCGCACGACGTTCGCGTTCGCCGCGCTCAAGACTCCGGTGATGGAGTGGGGATACATGAAGAGCGCCAGCGCGGAGCCGAGTGCCAGTGTCACGTAGGCGCTGAACGCTTGCGGCGGCAGGATGAGGTGTGCCGGCTTGGGCCTGCTTTCCAGCACGTGACCGGCGACGTTCAAAATGTGCGCGAAGCCGCCCAACTTCATCGGGATGATGATCACCGCGGCGATGACGGTGATGTAGATGAGGGCGTCCTTCACGATTGCGACCAGCGCGGGTGCGCGCAAGCCGCCGCGATACGTATACGCGGCCAGGAGCACAAACGCGACGATGACGGGCAGGTCGGCGGCCAGGCCTTTGCCGACAAAACCCATCGCGGCGATGACGACTTGGATGCCGATGAGCTGCAGCGCGATGTAGAGCATCGATGCCATGATACCGCTGATGGCGACGGCCAGCGAGAGCGCTCTGCTGTCGTAGCGTTCGCGCGCGAAATCTGCGAACGTGATATAGCCGCGGTTTTTTGCGATCGTCCAGAAGCGCGGAGCGAAGACGAAGGCGATCGGGTAGGCGATCGCCGTGTACGGAAGGGTGAAGAACCCGTTCGCACCTTGACCGTACACGAGCGCCGGCACGGCGATGAACGTATAGGCGGTATAGAGATCGCCGCCGATCAAGAACCAGGTGACGAGGGTGCCGAAGCGCCGCCCGCCGAGCGCCCACTCGTGCAGCAGGTCGAGATCGCCGCGCCGCCAGTACGGTCCAAGAAAGCCGAGCACGGTGACGATCGCGAACAGCAGCGCGAAGACGCCGAACGCGCCCCAGTTAATCACGCGTCAACCAATACACCACGCCCGTGACCAGCGCGCTCAAGATGACCCAGCAGAATTGATACCAATAGAAAAACGGAATGCCCGCAATCGCCGGATCGACGCGGGTGTAGAGCGGCGGCCATAACATGCAGACGAATGGCAGCAGCAACAGCCAATACCAGCGCTTCGCAGCGCTGTTGCGGCCCAGCGGTTGTCGCATCGCCGCCAAGTTTTTTCGCATGGCGGGCGATTCCTGGGGCTAAGCGGCCTTCAGACTGTGAGCCATGCTTGCGAACAGCGCGTGCGCTCCGGCCGGCCGCATGGGATCGCTGCCACGCAAACTCGGATCGGCGAACGCCACGTTGAAGACCCATGCTGCGCGCTCGGGATGCGGCATGCACGCCAGCACGTTGCCGCGCTCGTTGCAGATGGCGGCCGCATCGTGCATGGCAGCGTTGGGTGCGCCGCCGGCATAGCGGAACGTGATGCGACCGTCACGCTCCAATGCGCTGAAGATCGCTTCCTCGCCGCAAAAGCGGCCCTCCCCGTGCGCCAGCGTCATGCGAAGGCGCACGCCAGGCGGCAAGCCGGCGGTGAGCGCACAGCGTTGCGGGTCGGCGGCAAGCTCGACGTCCACGAACTGACACTGAAAGCGCCCGGCGGGGAGGTTGCGCGCGATCGCGATCGGCCCCAGCAGGCCGCACTCCGCCAGCACTTGCGCGCCGTTGCACAGCCCCAAGACGAGCTTTCCCCGCGCGGCTTCTTCCGCCACGACGGCGACGCTCGCAGACTTGGCAGCCACCGCGCCTGCGCGCACGCGGTCTTCATACGCAAAGCCGCCGGGCAGAATGAACGCGTCATAAGCGCGCAGATCTGACGGCGGTTCGCTCCACAGCACCTGGCGCGCGTCGAGTCCGGCGTCGAGACATGCATCGACAGTTTCTTCTTCGGAATTCGTTCCGGGAAAGACCAGGATTGCGACGCGCGGATTTTTCATGCTGCCGGCCTCATGCGAAAAGTTCTTGCAGCGTTCCACCCCACGCCGCCGCGAGCTGCGTCAACGGCACGTCAAGCACGCCGGACAGCTTCAGCGAATCCCCGCCGGTCACACCCAGCTTGCAGTGTGCGGCGCCGTAGCGCTGCGCCGTTTTTTCAAAATCGGCCGCGCGCACCGCGGGCACGGCGACGACAAAGCCGCCCGCCTCGCCAAACAGAGCGGCGGCGGGCGAGATACCCGGCGCCCAGGCTGCGAGCGGCAAGAGCGCGGCACCGATCGTGCCGTCCGCGCAGCCGCCCAAGCACATCTCCGCGACGCACGCGAGCAAGCCGCCGTCTGAGATGTCGTGCGCAGCGTTGATGCAACCTAGCCGGATCGCTGCGACGACCGTTTGGATCTCTGCGTTCGCCGCGTTGTAATCGAGGGGCGGCAGCGGGCCTGGCGCGGTGATGCCGCGCAGCTGGGCGATGACCGAGCCGCCGACTTCTTCGCGGCGTCCCCCGAGCAGGTAGAGGTGATCCTGCGGCGCGACGAGCTGCATCGTCACGAGGCGGCCGACGTCGTCGACGCGCCCCAAGCAGGCCACGATGGCAGATGGCGCCACGGCGCTGCCCGACGCGGACTGGTTGTACAAACTGACGTTGCCGCTCACGAACGGCAACGCTTCCTCGCCGCCGAGCGTCAGCGCGCGGGCCGCTTCTGCCAAACCGGCCACGCCGTCGGCGAGTTCGCGGTATTGCTGCGGATCTTCGGGGTTGCCGTAGTTGAGGCAATCGGTCAAACCGATCGGCACGGCGCCCACCGCCGCGACGTTGCGCGCCGATTCGACCACGGCGTGCGCCGCTGCTCCCTTGGCGGAGACCGCCCCGTAGCGTGCGTTGCCGTCAACCGACAGCGCGACTCCGAGCGGCGCGCTGCGTTTCACCACCACCACTCCCGCGTCCGCATAGCCCGACGGGATGGCGGTCGCGCCGCGCACGACCGTATCGTAGTGTTCGATGAGCGAACGGCGGCTGCACACGTCGGGATGGGCAAGGATTTGCAGCAGCGTGGTGCGGGCGTCGCCCAGCGGCAGCGTGGGAACCTTGTGCGGTTCGGCCGGCGGCGGCGCCATCGGCCAGTTTGCGCGGGGCGGTTGCGTGAGCGTCGCGATGGGAAGGTCGCAGACGGCTGTGTCGCCTGCGAGTATCACGTAGCGTTGCTCTTGTGTGACGCGCCCGATCACCGCGGCGCAAGCGCCGGCGGAGATGTCCGGCAGCGTGTAGCGTTCGTTGTAGATCGCAAGCACGTCGGGGGTGAACGATGGCGGCACCGCCCAGAGCATGCGCTCCTGCGTTTCGGAACAGGCGACGACAAACGGCGGCAGACCTGCGATCGCTTGCGGCACCGCGTCGATTTGGATTTCGGCGCCGAAGCCGCCGGCAGCGCACAGTTCTGACGACGCTCCCATGATGCCGCCCGCTCCGAGATCTTTGAAACCGGCGGCGATGTTGCTCTGCTTCACCTGCTCGAAGACCGCATAGCTGGCGCGCATGATGACATTTTTCAAGAACGGGTCGGGCACTTGGACAGCGCGCTTGTTGGCTTGTGCCTCCGTCGCATCCAGCGTCAACGACGCGAATGCTGCACCGCCGAACCCCGAGGCGTCAGTCGCCTTGCCGACTAGAATCAAATCGTAGCCCGCGCCGCCGGGCGGAACGCGGCTGTGGATGATGTGAGCGCTTTCCACGAATCCCAAAGCGACCACATTCACCAGGCAATTTTCCGTGTATGAAGGATGAAAATACACATCGCCCGCCAGGTTGGGAACGCCCACGGCATTGCCGTACGCCGCGATGCCCTCCACGACGCCCGCGGCCACGTAGGCGGCATGCGATCCCGGTTGCGGCGGCCCCAGCCGCAACGGGTCGCCGCTTGCAACGACTTCCGCCCCCATGCAGAGCACGTCGCGCAGAATGCCTCCGACGCCGGTGGCGGCGCCTTCAAAAGGAACGACTTGCGAGGGGTGGTTGTGGCTTTCGTGTGCGACCACCACACCGTACTCAACGCCGCGTACCTTGCCGGCCCGCAGCACGCCCGCATCCTCACCGACCGGGACCAGAACGTCGCGGCTGTTCACCGGGAGCTGCGCCAGTAATGCACGGCTGCTCTTGTACGAACAGTGCTCGCTCCACTGGATCGCAAAAGCGTGCGCTTCCGCCCGGGTCGGGTTGCGACCGAGCCGCTCCACGATGGCTCGCAGCTCGTGCGGGGTGAGCGCGAGCGCCTCGCTTGTGGCGAGGCGCTTCAGTCGTTCGTCATCCCCTTCGACCGCGAGTTGCTGCGCCGCGTACGCGATGGAATCGATCGCAGCGCTGATGCTCATTGCGAGCCGGCTTTTCCGTTTCCTTGACTGTCGCTGCTCAGGCGCGCATCCGATTCGATGACCTGCGCGCGATTGCGATATTGCGAGACCAGGACGCGTCCGTAGAGCACGGTATCGTCGCTCGCCAAAATCTTAGCCGCCGCGAGCGCCGCATTTTCCGGCTCGAGCACGACCGCGCTCGCGACCCCGCCCGGCAGGTGCAAGCTGGACAGCACTTCCATGCCTCCCCAAGCAGAACCGATGACCGGGCAGGCGATGACGGGATTGGCGGTCGCCGCATCGACGAACGCCGACAACGCGTTGCTGCGGCCCGCGAGCGTGATGTAGACGACGCG
This sequence comes from Candidatus Eremiobacteraceae bacterium, assembly GCA_035307865.1. Classification (GTDB taxonomy): domain Bacteria; phylum Vulcanimicrobiota; class Vulcanimicrobiia; order Eremiobacterales; family Eremiobacteraceae; genus JALYZS01. The sequence continues at coordinate 12,344 of DATGHT010000074.1, forward strand.
GCCGAGCATGTTGTCCAACTGCTGCACGCGCTGCAGCGCAAAGACGGGCGTTTTGTGCGCGGACGCGACGTGCCGGCGTGAAGGAATCCCTAGTCCCTCGAGCGCTTTCGTGATGCGATCGGCGTGCGGCGCGTCCGCCGCAGAGCCCATGATGATCCCGACGAAACCACCCGGCCGTTTGTTGAACCGCCCGACCCGCTCCGCGACCTCTTCGTATTTGGCTTTGATGCCGTCGAGATCGGTCGCGGTCGGCGCCGAGAGGTTGCGATAGATCTGCTTGTCGAGCATCTGCGTCTGATCGCCGGCCGGCCAGATACGCCACGAATCGTTGTCGATCACGTCGGCCAGCACGATCTCCGTGCCGCCGTTGGGAGCCGGGGCGCGTCCAAACTCCACTTTGAGGTCGACGAGCAAGACGTCTTGCCGCCGCCAGGCGTGCGCGAGGATGTCGAAGATCAGCCGAGCCAGGTCTGACATCGTGGCCAGTTCGGCAGTGGTGCAGATGCCTTCGTCGACGATTTGATCGGCGGTGTACTGGGGATCGTGACGCGCATCGTCTTTGAAGAAATATTCCACGAGGCGCGGGGCGAGCACGGTGCCGGATTTCACGCCGGGATTGCGTTTGAGGTAGGATCCCGCGGCGATGCCCCGCACGACGACCTCGATCGGGATCATCTCGCAACGGCGGACGAGCATCTCGTTGTTATCGTCGTCCTCGCCGCCGCTCAAGAAATGCGTGGGCAGAGCGCAGGCATTGAGCAAGCGATAGATGCGGCTGGTCGTCAGCGCCGCTAGCCGGCCTTTGCCCGTGATGGTATGCCGCTTGGCGCCGTCGCCGGCGGTGATGTTGTCTTGTTGCACGACCACGACGGCATGCGAAAGGTCCGGGTTCTCGTAGAGCACCTTCGTCTTGCCGCGACCGACCTCAACCCCTTTTTTCATTGCCTACCTTTCATTGCAGCTTGATATCGAGCAC
>DATGHT010000075.1:0-4541 GCA_035307865.1 Candidatus Eremiobacteraceae bacterium
GTTATCGGTGCCGTGGTGGCCTCTGCCGGCTACCTCATCTACAGCCGGCTCGAAGAGGACCAAAAACACGCCATTCGGCAATCCGTCGGCAAGTTCGTCGAAGACAAGATTTCCGACGTCCGCTCTCAGTTGAAGTTCTAGAGAGAATATCTCGCCCATCGCCTAGTTGCAGTCCACGAACGTACGTTTGATTAAGCGCGGCTTTCAACCAGCCGATATTTTTGGTATGCGCCGTTTCGGAGCGTACTCTATCAGCATTGCCTGCGCTGCGTTCCTATGGACGGCTGCGCAGCCCGCCGTCGCACAGGCGGCTTTGGTCAATCATCGCGTCAACAACCGGGAAGCGATGAAAGCGTACGTCGCGGCGATTCGCTATTTCAACCCTGGCATTGACGAAGGCGAAGCGCGTCACATCGTCGTGGCAATCATTCGCGAGACGTATACAGCCGGGATCGATCCGCGCTTGGTGGTTGCGATCGTCGCCACCGAGAGTTCCTTCGACCGCACTGCGCGCAGCTCGGCGGGCGCCATGGGACTCGGACAACTGATGCCGGGAACCGCCGCCGACGACAACGTCTCGAACACGCAGGACATCGACCAAAATATTCACGGCACGGTGCTCACGCTCAAGGGCGACCTGCAGCATTACGGCGAGCTGGCTATGCAAAAGCGCTACGTCTACGCTATCGCGGCGTACAATGCCGGCACCGGCGCCGTGGACGAGTACAACGGCGTGCCGCCCTATGACGAGACGGTGCACTACGTGTGGAAGGTCGTTGTCTTGTGGCGCCGCTTGTGGGGATTATCGGCCACGTAGACCAGGCTCTTGTGCGCCGTCTTGGACTTGCGGTTGTGTCACATCTTCGGCGGGGAGCGCAGCTTCCGGCGGTAAGTGCACCTCCGGCAATGAGGCAGGCATGTGGCTGTGATCGACCGCCTCCGCAAGATCGGACGGCTCGGCAGCCCGCTCCATTTCCTGCATAAACGTATGCGTCGTGTTTTGGACGTGGCGCATGGCTTCGCCTAACTGACGCGCCAGCTTCGGCAGCTGGTCCGGCCCGAACAACAGCAGCGCCAGCACAAAGACGATTGCGGTGTCGGACGGGCTAAGCATCACGCAGCATGTTCAGCATGGCCAAAGGTTCCCTTTTATGGTAACGCCGAACGAATACTTGGCGTTGCATGCCCCCTAGCCTTCGACCCGATAGCGGCGGATTTCGCATTCGTTGAAGATTTACTATACGAAAAATCAGCGCGAAGAGATGGTGGGGTCGCTCGGCACCCTCAAGAAAATCCTCTCCCGCTTCGTGCACCATCGCGTGTTCTACGAAATGTCGGCGCGCCAACGCAGCACGCGGCAGCTGTATTCGGTCAAGAACACCTTTACGATCGGCCGCTTCGAGGTTGACGGCAGCATCGAGCTGATCGTCACCCTTTTCGATGCGCACAATGCCGCCCACTCCGTCGAGATCGTGAATCCCCACGCGCTGCGCGTGTATGACGAGAATCCTTCCAAGGGTTTCGCGGTCGTCTTCTATGCTGACGAAGCGGGTGATTTTGAGGTGCGCTACTACATCCGCGACGAAGGCGAAGACGAAACTTCGCCCAAGCGCACGGCGCTCGAGCGCATCACCCTCCCGCAGCTCATGGAATATCTCCACGAGAGCTTGAGCGCCGAGGTCGTCGAGGTCGGAGAGCCCAAGAAAAAGTAGTCAGCGGCGTTTCCAAAAGGCCAGCCGCTTCCTTGCTGTCTGCGGACGCGCTTCGTATTTGGCGGCAAGCCGAAGCTCGCGGACACTGGCCGCCAAATCACCACGCTTGCGTAACAGCACGCCGAGGTTGTAGTGTGCCAGCGAGTACGTTTCGTCGATGCGTAACGCCTGTTCGTAGTGCGCCTGCGCTGCGGTCAGGTCTCCGGCTTCCAGCGCTAGGTTACCCAAATTCACGATCGCGGCAACGCAGCGGATGTCAGCCTGGAGCGCCGCTTCAAAATCCTGGCGCGCACCCGCGCGATCGTGCAGGTGCAGCTTGCAGACCCCGCGCTTCGAGAGCGATACGGGGACGTTCTCATCGGCTGCCACGGCTGCCGAAAACAAATCGATGGCGCCGGCGAAATCGCCTCGCTCGAACGCCGTCATGGCATCTTTGAATGTACTCACACGATGCTTCGCGTAACTTGGTCGAACATGCGCATCGACATAGTCACGCTCTTTCCCCAATTCTTCGAACCGATCGTCGGCGGCAGCATCCTCGGGCGCGCGCATACCAAAGGCGTCGTCGACTTTAGGCTTCACGACTTATGGCAATTCGTGCCTGCAGGCGAGCGGGCGGACGACGCTCCCTATGGGGGAGGTCCGGGAATGGTCTTGCGCCTCGGGCCGCTCGTCGCATGCATGGAGATGTTGCTCGGTCCTACGCTCAGCGTGCCGGCCGAAAGTTTGGTGGTCGTGCCCTCGCCTTCCGGACGCCCGTTCGACCAGCGCGTCGCGCAGGAGTTGAGCGCAAGGGAGCGCCTCATCGTCGTGTGCGGCCACTACGAGGGTATTGACGAACGCTTCTTTGATCTGGTCGAAGCCCGCGAGTATTCGTTGGGGGACTTCGTACTCACGGGCGGCGAGGTGCCTGCAATGGCCTTTGTGGATGCGGTCGTGCGCTTGCTGCCGGGGGCCATTAACCCGGACAGCTCGACGGCCGAATCTTTTCAGCGATCGACCCTCGATTGGCCGCACTATACGAGGCCGGCGGTCTTCCGAGGCATCGCTGTCCCGGACGTCCTCTTATCCGGCGACCATGACCGTATCGCTCGCTGGCGGAGCGAAGTGGCGCTGGCCAGGACCCGTGCGCGGCGGCCCGATCTGGAGACCAAACCCTGAGGCAACAGTAGTTCCCGCGGCTTGAACCCTGCGTTTTCCGCATGGTATACTGAAGGACGTTCTTCTAAGGTGTTAGCGCTGGCCGCGGCGCCGAATCCCTCGTGTAGGGCGGCGCCTTTTTCGCGGCTCGAAGGTTTGAGTAACTGGCAATGGATGTGGCACATTTGTTGGGCGATTCCCAAAAGAAAAAGCGGCTGGCTGAGTTCGGCGCGGGCGATACCGTCAAGGTCCACTCGCGGGTGACCGAAGGCAACAAAGAACGGATCCAGGTTTTCGAGGGCATCGTGATCGAGCGCAAGAGCGGAGGTCTCGCCGAGAGTTTCACCGTGCGGCGCATCGCTCACGGCGTGGGCGTGGAGCGTTCCTTCCTCGTGCATTCACCGCGCGTCGAAAAGATCGACGTGCTGCGCCGCGGTCTCGTGCGGCGCGCAAAGCTATTTTATTTGCAAGATCGCGTGGGCAGCAAAGCGACGCGAATCAAAGAGAAAAAGTAGTGCAGCTAGGATGAGTCCCGTTGTGCTCGGCGCCATCCTCGGGATCTTGGGGGTGGCGCGGGTCGTCATTTGGGTCGCTCCCATCACCATTCCGAACGAAAAACAGCGCAGCGTCCTGCGGGAGTACCTGGATGCCTTTATCATCGCAGGCGTCGTGGCATTGATCCTCATGCACTTCGTGGTGCGGACGTTTTGGATTCCCTCGGGTTCAATGCTCCCCACCCTCAACGTGCACGACGTGCTGCTCGCCAACGAGATACAGTATCGACTAGGCGACCCCAAAGACGAACAGGTAGCGGTGTTCGAGCCCCCGCCGGCGCTGGGCACGACCGATTTCATCAAACGCGTCATGGCAGCGCCCGGCGATACCTTTCGCATCCACAACGGCCGGGTGTATCGTAATGGTAAGCCCGTGCAAGAACCCTACATCGCGGCGCGTCCAGACTATGAGCTCGAGCTGCGAGACTATCAAATCATCGTCGACGGCGTGCCCCTCGATTCGTCGCGTGCGATCGTGCCGCCGCGTTCGGAATGGCAGGCGTCCGATCGCGTACCGCGCGGCTACTACATCATGTTAGGCGACAATCGTAACGACTCCGATGACAGCCACCTGTGGGGATTCTTGAAACGCGATCAGTTCGTCGGCCACGCGTTTTTGGTTTTTTGGCCGTTCAATCACGCAAAGTTTCTTCACTAGTCTTCCACTTTTGCGTTCAGGGGTAAAGGCCTAAAGCAGGTCGGTGCGCCGGCGAGTGTGAAGACGTTTGTCCGTGCCACGCAGTCTTGAAGGTACGTTGGAGGCACGGTCCAGCGCTCTAGGCTCGGTCGCCCGTGAGGTCGAGCTCGAGCGTTCGGTTCGCCATCAAAAGTTCGCTCGCCGTCTCATCCGTCTAAGCGCCGAGTTGTTGCTGCTGGCAGCCCTCATCTCGCTGTGTTTTTTGCGCTTCCCCCAGGTCGAAGGCCACTCGATGCAGCCGAACATCGAGACAGGAAATCACGTCCTCATCAACACGCTCGCGTATGAGGTTCACATCGGTGGTCTTGTGATCGGGCGGCATGCGATCAACCGCGGCGACGTCGTCGCCTTTCCGCGCCGGGATGCGGACGAACAAAGATTGTTCCTGAAGCGCGTCGTGGGGCTGCCCGGCGACGCCGTTGCCATCCGGCATGGAGC
>DATGHT010000076.1:0-2012 GCA_035307865.1 Candidatus Eremiobacteraceae bacterium
GAGTGGAAGCATCTATGGCGTGCGGACGCTCGAAGCGCTGCGTAAGCTGCCCGGCGTGAGCGTTCATCTTGTGATGAGCGAGCAGGCAAAACGCACGCTTGCGCTTGAGACGCAATGGACGCCGGCCAAGGTTGAAAAACTCGCCGATTTCGTGCACGATCCGGCCGACGTCGCGGCCCCGATCTCCAGCGGCTCGTTCAAGACCGACGGCATGGTCGTGTCGCCGTGCTCCATAAAGACCGCGTCCGCGATCGCGTACTCGTACAACGACAATCTTTTGGTTCGCGCGGCTGACGTCTGTCTAAAAGAACGCCGCCGCCTGGTGCTGGTGGTGCGAGAATCCCCATTGCATCTGGGGCATCTGCGAACGCTCGCCCGTCTGGCAGAGATCGGCGCGCTCATCGTACCGCCAATCCCTGCTTTTTACACTCAGCCCAAGACGATCGACGATATCGTCAATCACAGCGTCGGCAAGACGCTCGACGCGCTGGGCGTCGAGCACGATCTGTTTCCACGCTGGCGCGGACCGGCCGCTTAGTGCATGCCTTGGTAAATCAACCAGCCGCCCGTGACGAACACCGCGATCGAAAAGAGCCGTATCAGCCGGACTGACCGAATGCGCGGTGCCAAGCGCGCGCCGATCTGTGCGCCCGCGACTGCACCCACGGCCAACGCGACCGCCGGACCCCAGATGATATCACCGTAGTACGCGTGTGACACGGTTCCAAAGAGCGCCGTCAGTGCGATCGTGAAGGTCGACGTGGCGGTGGCGACGTGCGCAGCAAAATTCAGTATGACGAGGAAGGTCGGCACATAGATGATGCCGCCGCCCACGCCGAACAGGTTCGCTAAGAATCCGGTCGCAAATGCCGCAAGGAGCGCGAGCCACAAGCGCTGACGGTTCACGCCGGTTGCGCCGGCCTCGGCAGCCGTGAGTTTACCGAACAGCAGCCGCATCGCCATCACGAATAAGAACAGCCCGAGGAGCAGACTGAAGCTCCGGCGATTGATGATCTGGTCGACGTACGCACCGAGCCAGGTCCCAGGCAAACCCATGAGCGCAAACATGACGCCAGTGCGAATCTCGACGCGTTGCTGGCGCAAAAACAAAACCGAGCCCGAGACAGCGTTGGCGAAAACGACCGCCATCGAAGTGCCGACCGCCTGTTTCGGCGCAAAATGCGCGAAAATCAGAACGGGAACAATGAGCAGGCCGCCACCCACCCCGACCACCGTGCCGTAGGTGCCCGCGACGAGCCCGAGTGCGACAAATCCCGCAATCTCGAACCAATTCATGTGCGCGCGCGAGCCTGCGCGGGGCGCCTGCAAGAACCCCAAGGGCAAGCACGAACGGAGCGCTTGCGAGGGAACTCAATCATGGCGCTGGCTAGCGCGAAAAAACAATCCACGCACGGTCTTTCAGTGAAGGACGTGAATCTCAACCAAGGCTTTCACGTCATTGCGGGACCTTGCAGCGTCGAATCGGCAGAGCAGATTCACACCGCTGCCGCGCACCTTGCTGGCCTCGGCGTGCGCATCCTGCGCGGTGGCGCGTTCAAGCCGCGCACGTCGCCGCATTCATTTCAGGGTTTGGCGGAAGAAGGATTGCGGCTGCTTGCGCAAGCTGCCGCAAAACACGGCATGCTGACGGTTTCCGAAGTCATGGATACGGAAACGATCGGACTCGTCGGCGACTACGTCGACATTTTGCAAGTCGGCGCGCGCAACATGCAAAACTTTTCATTGCTGAAACGGCTGGCGCGGCAACCGAAGCCGGTACTGCTCAAACGCGGCATGGCAGCCACTATCGAAGAGTTCTTACACGCAGCAGACTATGTGCTGGAAGGCAACCAGCGCGTGATCTTGTGCGAACGCGGTGTCCGTTCGTTCGACAACCTGACGCGCAATATGCTCGACTTGGCCGGCGTGGTCTTGCTCCGCGGCATGAGCGCCTTACCGGTCATCGTCGATTTGTCGCATTCGACCGGCCGCCCCGACATCGTGCCGGCGCT
>DATGHT010000077.1:0-5337 GCA_035307865.1 Candidatus Eremiobacteraceae bacterium
GCACTATATTGTGCGCGGCTTGCGTCGAGGCTGATCAACTGGCGAAGCTTTCGACGGGCTTCTACGCGGTGAAGTCAGCGGACCGCGTTTTGCGCTCTGATCAGCTCGCCACGAAAGACTGAGTGATGAACCAACAGCAAAATGCGTCAGCGGTCGATCGCGAAGTCGAGGCGATGACTATCTTGAATTCAGGTCCGGATGATTTGCCTTTGACGGAAGCGCACAAAGAAGTCGTGTATCTTGCGTTGCTCGAGGTGGAGCAAGTCATTTGCGTCACAGGCTTTGAGCTCGAGCATGAATGGCGGCACGATCACTGGTGGACGCGCTTTGGGGCGGTCCGGACCCTCGGCGGGCTGCGCCGGCTTCAGAACCGCATCATCAAGGGCGGCGGCAACTAAGAGACGACGCGAGTGAGCCCTCACTCGCGCATGAGTGATTTGCCGAGCTAGTAGGGCCAGTTATAATTTGGTGACGGATAGACGAACGGCAGGCCGACCTCGAGCGTGATCTGCTCGTGATTTGTAAGCATGATAACTCGTGGATCTCCCGAGTAGACGCTCGGCACCGCATTCGAATTCGCGCCGATGTAGAAAAGCGTCGGGCCGCTGAAACCGGCGACGTTGGATGCCGACAACGGCATGCCCCAAATATCGAAGACCTGGCCAAGCGTGAAGTTCGTTGGGGCTGCGGCCTCCATGTGCACGATGCCGGACATATCATGCGTGTGTAAGTTATAGAAGCAGGTGCCGGCGTTCGTCTGCGTACCATTATTCGTCAGCACAGGATTCACGATACCTTCGGCGATGGGGAACGCGAGCTGCACGCCGTTATGGAAGATCGACACGTGGCTGTGGATGTGAAAAGTCTGCGACATCGCGCCGCACGCCAGACCGTCGACCGTTTGGCCGGTACCGCCCGTAGCGGTGTCGCCGACCGGGAAGACTCGCATACCGACGACTTGGCCTAGGGACAAGATTATTGGCGTCGGCGTGGGAGCCGGCGGTGGCGTGGGAAGTGCTGGAGACGGAGACGGCGAGGGCGATGGTGAGGGTGAGGGCGACGGCGAGGGCGATGACGACGCCTGAGAAGATGGCGATGGCAGCGGGTTCACGCCACCGTATGAGGAGCCGCCACTGCAGGCCGCAACGGCCAGCACCATTGCCAGGATCGTCAAACTCAGCGCAATTTTCGTCGTCACGCGTGCTCTCATAACGTTCGCTTTTTCCTCAAGCTCGACAAAGCAGCAGCGGATTCTAAATGACCGCCAAACGAGTATATCTTTTCCTTCGGCAAATCTAATTCGCCCTAGGCCCACGGTCCCTATTCTGCAGGCCGGCTTGCTTGCGTTGGTTCTTCATTTTGTCAAAAGTCCAATGGGACTACGGCCAGCGCAATTCATCCTCGCGCGAATTGCTTTGCGTGGGAATGATGCTCACGCTTGCGATCTGAGCCGGCGGCTGCTGCCAAAAGGCAGCCGCATTGCCTGAGTCGTCAGATGAAAACGTACCGACCGTGCGTTTGTGACCACTGATCACTTCTGACAACGCGTAAGAGGTTCGCGGCCGCAGACCGTCAGCAACAAGGTACAACCACTCGCCGTTGACAGCTTGAATGACTTTGGCGTTGCCGACGCCACCGTGCAGCGGATGATGCGTGAAATGGCTGTGGACGAGCGCTGCGACGGGAACTTGGAGCACGTGGGTGCGCAGCTGCGCGGTCCAAAATAGCAAGCCGATGCAGGCTGCGAGCGCAGCACCAGCAACCGACCACGGCAGTAGCCGTTCGTGCAAGAATCGCGGTCTTGTGCGCGACGGTATATTCAAGATTTCAGGTTTGAGACTGCGCTGCAAGAGGTGCTTTGCGGTCAGCAGACGCTCCGGCTGCGCACGAAGGACTCCGTACATGGCGACCATCGCGTCGGCCATGAGCACGGCACAGGTCGGACAGCCATCGGCGTGCTCCAGCACGGCTTGGGCTTGCGTCTGATCAAGCGTTCCAAGCGCATAAGCGGCTATGTCGTCGTAGGGATGCGTGATCATGGTGAATGCCCGCTCATGAGAGAGTGGAGCTGCTGCAAGGCCCGTTGCGCGCGGCGTTTCACCGTTCCAAGCGGCGTGTTCGTGCGTTCGGCGATTTGCGCAAGCGTGAGGAATCCAAAATATGCGAGCTCCAAGACGTTCTTTTGCTCCTCCGGCAGCCGGGTCATCACGCGCCGCAGCTCGGCAGCTTGATCCTGGCCCGCGACCGCCTGCGCCGGATCAGGGCTTGCGTCGGGAGGCTGCAACAATTCGCTGCGGCTCTCGCGGTTTGAGCGCGCGCTGTCCTTGCGAAAAATCGTCAGCGCCGCGTTGCGCACGACAACGAAAAGCCACGGCCCCAGACCAGCACCCCGCACCACCAGCCCATGACGATGCTGCCATAAGCTCAAGAATGCGTCCTGAACGGCATCGGCTGCGGCCTGATCGTCGTGCAAGACGCCATAGGCGATCGCATTGCAGCGGCCTCCGAAGAGGGCGAACGCCTCCTCGAGGGCGACGGGGTCATCCGACTGCAGACGTCGGACGATGTCGGCGCTATCGGATGATCCCAACTCGCCGGAGCTCCATCAGGGTGCGAGGGTTTGATCCGCAATCGCGATCGAATGCGAAACCGGCTGAATCGTCGCGCTGCGGATTCCCAGATACTTGCCTAGATCACCCGCGGGTACTTTCAATGGGTGCGGTTTGGCTTCGCTGCCCGGTTTCGGTTGTGGGAACGCGGTTGAGTCGGCAGTATAGAACGTGATGTTGCCATCCACTTTCGACAGGACCTGATGGATGTGCCCGTTGAGCACCGTTACGGCATCAAAGGGTCGCAGCATTGCAAGCAATTCGAGGTAATCATCCGTGGTCCAGCCCCAGTCTGGATAGGCGGCGTACAGCGGAATGTGCGCGAAGACCGCGATCGGCGTGCTCTTTTTCTGTTGGGCGAGATCGGCGCGCGCCCACTCCAGCTGCTCGCGTCCCAAAAAACCGCCCGCCTTGATATCGAGCACGTTCGTGAGCGCTAACGAGTGCACCCCGGCCGCATCGAAGCTGTACCACGGTTTCACGCCGCCGCGGCCGAACATGGAGAAATATTTTGCGCCGTGGTCGTCGATGACGTCGTGTTCCCCCGGTACCGCGTAGACCGCGCCCGTCTTGATGGTCCCCAGCATCTGTCGTACCGTGTCGAACTGCTCGGGCTTGGAGAGATGGCTGAGATCGCCTGTGTGCATGACGAAGTCCGGACGGACCGGCAGCGCGTTGATCTTGTCGATCGCTTGTTGGAACGTGCTCAACACGTCGGTATTGGCCTCGCCGTGAAAGCCGACGTGCGTGTCGCTGATTTGCACGAAGGTACGGCCGGTCATCGATGGCGGCAGTTCGGCTCCGAGTGCGCGGCCGGTGAGTCCGCCGGCGCTGAGTGCGTACACGACGCCGGTGCCACACCAGGCCATGCACTCTAAGAACTGTGAACGGTTGATCGCGCTCATGGTTGCGTCCCCTTTACAACGATGCTGGCTTTCATGAAGGGATGAACTTTGCAGTAATACGCGTACGTGCCGGGCTTGTGAAAAACGAAGCTGTACGTGTCGCCTTGCGCCAAGCCTTTGGAATCGAACAATGGCTGGACTGAGGTGACGGTGTGGGGATCGTCGTCGTGGTTGGTCCATGTCACTTTGCTGCCGACGGTGACCGTTACGGTGGCGGGCTTGAATGAGTCGTCGACGATCGTGATTTGCGAGGCGGTCGTGGCGTCCGTGCTTGCCAAGGCTGCACCGGCGTTGCGGTCGTGGCGTGCGCCGGCATAAAGGAGAGCCACCAGCACGATGGTTCCAATGAACAGGGCTGCTCGAGGCATGAAACGTGTCTCCTTGGAGAGTGGGTGGAAAAGCAAACCACAGTGTATATGCAGCCGTTGCCGGGGCGGTTCAAAAATGCGCGGCGGCCATAGAATATAAGGCTTACGAGCCTATTGCGCTAATAAACCTGGTGTAGTATCATAGTTATACCTAATAAACAATGCCCCAAGGAATTTGAATGCTGAACGGAACCGGCTTAGACCAGCTCGATCTGCAGATTCTCGAGGCGCTACAGCGCAACGGGCGCTCGACGTTCGCGGAGTTGGGAGCAATCGTTGGCTTGAAAGCCGCGTCGGTGCACGACCGGGTGAAGCGGCTCGAGACGCGCGGCTATCTACGCGGCTATACTGCGCGGCTCGATAGCAAGCTGCTGGGCCTCGAGCTCACGGCATTCGTCAGCTGCTATACTTCTGCCGACACCGACTACGACGACTTTGCCGAGGCGGTGAGCGCGCTGCCGGAAGTATGCGAAGTGCATAGCGTCGCCGGCGAGGAGAGCTTCGTCTTGAAGGTGATGACGCGCTCGACCGGCGACCTCGATGCCTTTCTCTCGCGTCTGAAAAAAGTCGCCGGTATCCTTAGAACCAAAACCCTGATCGTTCTCTCGACGCCGTTTGAACGCGGCGGCATCATCCTCAAAGAAGACGGCGTGCCTGCGGCACGACGGTTACGGAGCATACGCTAATGGCGCAGACCACAGTGACGACCCCCGAACATCTCAATGGTGCCGTGGCGACCGGCCACGCCGTGAAGCCGCCCGCAGGCCCGGAAGCGCTCGAGCACATGAACTTGCGGCAAGGCGAATTCTGGCGGGAGATTCCCGCCTATAAGGACGTGGACGAAGCGACGTTCTTGAACCAGCTGTGGCAGTATCAGCATTCGGTCAAGACGCCCGACGAGCTGCTCGCCACGATTCAAGATCATGCACCGGCGTCGTTTATCGAAGACGTGCGCGCCGGCTTCCACCGCGCGCCGATGAACGTTCGTGTTTCGCCCTACATGATCGCCTGCATCGACTGGAGCAATCCCTACGCCGATCCGATTCGCACGCAGTTCATTCCGCTGGCGTCGCGCTTGCTGCCCGATCATCCAAAACTGTCGCTGGACTCGCTGCACGAGCAAGAGGATGCACCCGTGCCCGGCCTGACGCATCGCTACGTCGATAAGGCTCTCTTCCTGCCGACCAACGTGTGCCCCGTGTACTGCCGCTACTGCACGCGCTCGTATGCGATCGGCGGCGACACGGAAGTAGTAGAAAAAGCCGAGCTTGCGACCGATCCGAAACGCTGGCAGCGCGCATTCGAGTACATCGCGTCGCGCCCGGAACTGCAGGACATCGTGGTGTCCGGAGGCGACGCATATCAGCTGCCGGCCAAGAGCTTGCGCAAGATCGGCGACGCGTTGTTGGACATGCCGAATGTGCGGCGCATCCGCTTTGCCTCCAAAGGGCCGGC
>DATGHT010000078.1:0-10950 GCA_035307865.1 Candidatus Eremiobacteraceae bacterium
GCGTGGGTCGTGAGCGACAACTTACGCAAAGGAGCGGCGACTAACGCGATCCAGATCGCGGAGCACGCTTTGCAGCAACGCGAAACGATTTCGGCATGAAGAGCGCCGCGCAACACTCGGCGCCGGCGGGCGCCTACGGGAAACTCATCGTCATGAAGTTCGGCGGTTCTTCGCTGGGCAGCACGGACTTGCGCGCGCAAGCGGTAGAACGAGTGCGTGACGCGCTCGCACAGAAAAAGAAAGTCATCGTCGTGACGTCGGCGATCGGGCGGCCACCCGAACCGTACTCAACGGATGCGCTGCTGGCGCTCGCGCCGCGGGCACCGAGCGGCCCCAACCGCGATCTGCTGCTCGCGACCGGTGAGATCATCAGCGCGGCGGTTTTTGCCGAGCTGCTCGAGGCGCTGGGGATCCCGGCGCGAGCACTCACCGGCGCGCAGGCGGGCATCATGACCGACGCTGCGCACGGCGACGCCCACATCCTTTCGATCGACACCGGAGTGCTGCGCGCGCTTCTCGACACAGACGTGGTGCCGGTCGTCTGCGGATTCCAGGGTGCGAGCGAAGACGGAACGATCACGACGCTCGGACGCGGCGGCAGCGACCTGAGCGCAGTCGCGCTGGCGGGCGCGTTCGAGCGCGCCGAGCTGGATATCTTCACCGACGTCGACGGCGTCATGACAGCCGAGCCGAAACGGGTTCCGGACGCACGCACGATCCCTGCGCTGACGTTCGAAGAGGTCACCGAGCTCTCGCAGCACGGGGCCACCGTCATGCATGACAAAGCGGCCGAGCTGGCGCGTCTCGCGAAAATACCGTTCGCAATACGCAGCATGCGCAGCGGCAAGGGCACCGTGATCTCCGAGACCGCGCTGCGCAGCGCGGAGCACCCGGTCACCGGTGTCACAACCGCCTTCGGCTACACGTTTCTGCACGTCGTGCCGGAGGCGGCCGGCCTGCCGGGCGGGTGGGAGCAAGATGCCTTCCACGCCCTTTCGCAAGCGCGCATCAGCATCGACTGCGTCAACGTGAATGCCGCCGGGCTGTTCTTCATCGTCAAGGATGCGGATCTGCGCAGCGCGCGCGACAAGCTCGAGCCGTTGCCGCTGGCCGTCCGCATCCGGCGCGAGTGCGCCAAGATTTCGATCGTCGGCGCGGGCATGCGCAACACGCCGGGCGTCATCTATCGCGCCGTGCGAGCGCTCAGCTTGGCCGGGGTGCCGATCATCCATAGCACCGACTCCAACATCACAATTTCCTTGCTCGTGCCGGGGTCGCTCGCGGCCAATGCGGAAAACGCACTGCACGAGCAGTTCGAACTGGCTCGTCCAATCGGAGGGCAATGATGCGTTTCGGACGATTCGGCCCGGTCGCGACGGCGATGATCACGCCGATGCAGCGCGATGGCTCGGTGAACGGCGAGGAAACAGCTCGGCTGGCGCGCTGGCTGATCGAGCACGGCAGCACTGCGCTTGTGGTAGCGGGCACCACCGGCGAATCGCCGACGCTGGATGATGCAGAGAAACTGCAGCTGTTCCGTACGGTCGTGCAAGCCGTCGCCGGCCGTGCACCGGTCATCGCAAATACCGGCGGCAACGACACGCACCACTCGATCGAATTGAGTAAGAAAGCCGCTGCGTGCGGGGTCGACGCGCTCATGGCGGTCGGTCCTTACTACAACAAACCGCCGCAGGCAGGCCTTCTCCGGCATTTCAACGCGATCGCGGATGCGACCGAGCTGCCGGTCATGATCTACAACATCCCCGGCCGCACCGCGGTGAATATCTTGCCCGAAACGATGCTTGCGCTGGCGGGGCACCCCAAGATTGTCGCAGCCAAAGAGTCGAGCGGCGATCTGACCCAGATCGCCGAACTGGCCGCGCGCGCGCCGGCGCAATTCGATGTGTATTGCGGCGACGATATCCTAGCTTTGCCTTCGGCCGCAGTCGGCACGCGTGGCGTCGTCAGCGTGGTGAGCCACGTCGCCGGCAACGCGATCGCAGCGATGCTACAAGCATTCAAAGACGGTGAGAACGACCGAGCGACGGCGTTGCATCAATCCCTCTTTCCGCTGTTTCGTGGCCTGTTCGTGGTGACGTCGCCGATCCCGGTCAAGGCGGCGATGCAGTCGTTCGGTTTTGCGACCGGCACCTGCCGTCCGCCGTTGTGCGAGCTGACCGGCGAACAACAGCGGGCATTGCAGGCGCTGCTCGCACCCTGGTTGCCCGCATCCGCAGTCGCGACCGCTGGCTAGCGTCAGTCCGATCGCCGCGACTCCGGCGGTGAACATTCTCGGATCGCGCGTCGATGCGGTGTCGCCTTCGCAGGCTGAAGACCGCGTGCTGCGGCTTGTACGCGAACGGCGCTTTGCGCACGTCGTGACGTTTGGCAGCGAGATGGCGATGCTGGCAGCACGCGAGGCGCCGTACCGGGCGGTGATCAACCGAGCCGACTTGGTCGTGCCGGATACGATCGGCATCGTCTATGCTGCGCAGCTATTGGGAACTCCCATGCAAGGCAGGGTCGCGGGCATCGAGCTCGCCGAACGGCTCTGCGCCCGTTGCGCGCGCGACGGCGTGAAAGTTTTCTTCGTGGGAGCTGCGCCGGGTGTTGCGGCGCAGGCGGCGGACGCGCTCGCACAACGCTATCCTGGTTTGCAGATCGCCGGCACCCAGCATGGCTATTTCAGTCAGGCGGAAGAAGCAAGCGTCCTCAAGGCCATCCGAACGTCCGGTGCGCAGATCGTGTTCGTCGCATTAGGTTTTCCCAGGCAAGAGTTTTGGATCCGCTCGCATGCCGACGAGCTGGGCCCCGTCGTGTGCATCGGCGTGGGCGGGAGCTTCGACGTGTTCGCAGGCCGTGTCAGCCGCGCGCCGGGCATCATGCGCGGCGCCGGGCTCGAGTGGCTCTACCGCTTGGCGAGAGAACCGCAACGGCTGGGGCGGCAGCTCGCGCTCCCGCAGTTCGCGGTCAGCGTCGTGAGCCAAGCATGGCATGCACGCCGCTTGAAACGCGGATGAAAGGGATGATCTTGGCGGGTGGGTTGTCGACCCGCCTGTATCCGCTGACGAAGGACCTGCCCAAACCGCTCGTGCCCGTTTTGGGCCGCCCGGTGGTCGCACACGTGCTTGATTACTTCAAGCGCCATGGCGTGGACGACGTCATCATCAACGTCCACTATTTTCCGGACGCGGTGCGGGGCTACATCGGCGACGGATCGGCCTGGGGCGTGCGGGTGGAGTATCTGCACGAACCCGAGTTGATGGGTAGCGCCGGTGCGGTGCGTGCCGTGGCGGATCGTTTCAAAGAGACGTTCGTGGTCATCGGCTGCGATGACGTCACCGACATCGATCTGCCTGCGGCGCTCGATTTTCACAAGCAGCATGAAGCCGAGGCGACGATCGTGCTGGCCGAAGTGGACGATATTTCGCAGTATGGCGCGGTCGTGAGCGCGCCGGACGGAAGCATTCTCGAGTTTCAAGAAAAGCCTGCGAAGGGAACGGAGCGCAGCCACCTCGCGAACACCGGCGTCTATATCTTCGAACCCCAGCTCTTACAGCGCATTCCGCCCAACACATTTTATGATTTCGGGAAACAGGTTTTTCCGGAACTCTTGCGCGACCGCGGTGCATTCTATGGAATGGCGCAAAGCGCGTACTGGTGCGACATGGGCACGCCAGCCGAGTATCGTCGCGCGCACATGGAGGCGCTGCGCGGACGGATCAAGCTCAAGATGCCGGAGAACGCCGCCCTTCGCGACAGCGTGCTGCTCGGAGCCGGTGCGCGACTTGCCGCAGACGCGCGCATCATCGGTCCCGCGTGCATCGGCGCCGGTTGCGTCATCGAAGCCGGAGCGCAGGTTGAAAACTCGATCTTTTGGGAGCGTGTCATGGTCGGCGCACGCGCGCGCGTGCGCGGCGCGGTGCTCGCGAACGGTGCCCACGTCGCCGCGGCGGCCGTCGTCGAAGGCGGCGAGTACGGCAAGGACGCCCGTATAGGCTGACCCCGCTCGGCTGCGTGAGGCTGAAACGCCGCGCAACTCAAAGCCTGCGGGCGAGCACGACGGCGCTCACCATTGCGGCACCGCACTTGCGCAGCACAGCGGCGCACGCCAGCAGCGTTTCTCCGGTGGTCATCACGTCGTCCACGAGGACCAGGTGGGCGCCGCTGAGATCCAGGGCCGAGGTACCGACGGCGAAAGCGCCACTGACGTTGGTGCGGCGCTCAGGCAAAGCCAAGCTGCTTTGGGCAACGGTGGGGCGACAGCGCACGATGACATGGCCGGCGACGGGGATCCCGTGCACTCGACCGATCCCGCGCGCGATGTCGTCCGCTTGATTGAAGCCGCGTTCGCGCAGCCTCGCCTGGTGCAGGGGAACCGGAATCAAGTAGTCGCCCGAAAACGACACGCGCCGCGCGACCATTTCTCCCAGCAGCCGTGCCCCCGTACGGAAGTGACGGAACTTGATCGCGAGCACGGCATGGCGCAGCGCACCGTCGTGCGTTCCGAACGCGATCACTTCCAAGTCGCTTGCCAGCCGCGCGCGTGCAGCGAGCGGCATGCGCTCGAACCGCGCGCGGCATTCATCGCAAAGCTTTCGGCCGAAGGCGTTGCAGCCTGCGCACCTTTGCGGCACGAGCACATCCAAGACACCGGCACTCGCTGTCGCAAGCCGCGCGATCATAGCAAAGGCTCACGCAGCGCTGCGTTCGGGTCAAGCCGCAAAAGGAGTGCTTCGGCCCGGACGTAAACGCGCTGCACATGCAGGACGAACGGGCCATGCGCGAGGCGCTGAAACTTGCGCGCAACGGACTCGGCAACACGAGCCCTAACCCGATGGTCGGTGCGCTGGTTATCGCGGCCGGCGACACGATCGCCGGTCGCGGCTTCCATGCACACGCCGGCGCCGATCACGCGGAAGTCGTCGCGCTGCGCGAAGCAGGCGAACGGGCGCGCGGCGCCACGCTGTACATCACGCTGGAACCCTGCGCGCACCAGGGCCAAACGCCGCCCTGCGTCGATGCGATTATCGCTGCGCACCCGGCGCGCGTCGTCATCGCGCTGGAAGATCCGGATGAGCGCGTGCGCGGGAAAGGTGTCGCGGCGTTGCGAGCCGCCGGAATCACGGTCGACGTCGGCGTCTTGCAAGCGCAGGCCGCGCATGCAAACCGCATGTATCTCCATCAGCGTGGCAGCGGCCTGCCCTTCGTCACGTTGAAGATGGCGCAATCACTCGACGGCAAAGTAGCCCCCAAGGCCGGAGAACGCGTGCAGCTCACCGGCAAACGCGCGCAGCGGCTCGTGCGCACGCTACGGTTCGAACATGACGCAGTTATGGTTGGTGCGGGGACGGTCATCGTTGACGATCCACAGCTCACGGTGCGGCCCTACAAGCCGCGCCGGGTTCCCTATACGCGGATCGTGGTCGACGCGCACGGCCGCTTACCGCTGCGCGCTAAGATTCTCAAGGATCAATTGCGCGCGCGCACGATCGTCGTCACCACCGATCAAATGCCGCCGGATCTTAAGGAGCAGCTGCAAAGCCGCAGCATCAGCGTCCTCGAGTGCAGCCGCGACCGCAACGGACTGGTTGACCTTCACGACGCGTTGCGGCGGCTCGCCGCGCTGCAGCTCGTCTCGATCTTGTGTGAGGGAGGGCCGACGCTTGCCGCGTCGCTGCTCGGTGATCGACTCGCCTCCGAGCTCCTATGGTTCGTCGCTCCGGTGATCTTGGGCGCCGATGCTATCTCCGTCGTGGGCGCGAGCGAAACGCCGGTCGACTTGGAAGCCGATGGAGTGCGCCGCCTCGGCGATGACTTTGCGCTCAGCGCGCATCTGAAGCGGGCGTAATGTTCGGCGGCATCGTCATGTACATGGAAGAGGTCGCTAACTTCGTCGCCAGCGCGGGTGGCTTGGAGCTGCGCATCAAACGCGGCCATGGTTTCCCGCGGCAAGAAGCCGGCGCGAGCGTGTGCGTCAGCGGCGTCTGCCTGACCGTGAAACGCTGTCAGGATTTGCTCGTGTTCGACGTCGTTCCCGAAACCGTGCAGCGCAGCACGCTCGGCAGCCTGAACAAAGGTGAACTCGTCAACCTGGAGCCGAGCTTGCGGGTTGGCGACAAGATCGGCGGGCACTTCGTGTACGGTCACGTGGATACGACGACGGAAATACTCGCCAAAGACCCCGAAGGCCAAGGCTACCGGTTGTGGTGCGCCACGCCTCCGTCGCTGCAGCGGATGATCGTCGAAAAGGGCTACGTCGCGCTCGACGGTATCAGCCTGACCGTGGCTGCAGTCGAAGCGCAGCGGTTCGCGGTGGCCCTCATCCCAGAGACGTTAAAACGCACAACACTGGGGCGGAAAGGGCCGGGGCTTTCCTTAAATATAGAAGCGGACCCCATCGCCCGCTACGTCGCAGCCATGGTCCGCTAAAAGGGAACCCGCATGCCGCTTGCCACCATAGAAGAAGCTATCGCCGATATCCGCGCGGGAAAGATGGTCGTCGTCATGGACGACGAGGACCGCGAGAACGAAGGCGACCTGACCATGGCCGCGCAGATGGTCACGCCCGAAGCGATCAACTTCATGACCAAGTATGGCCGCGGCCTGATCTGCGTGCCGCTAATCGGGCGCCGCCTGGATGAGTTGCGCATCCCGATGATGGTGTCCGAGAACACGTCTCGTTTTGAGACGGCCTTTACCGTTTCCATCGAGGCGAAGGGCCGGACCACGACGGGGATTTCCGCTTTCGATCGCGCCGCAACCATCAAAGCCTTGCTCGACCCGGCGTCCAAGCCGGGCGATTTCGTGTGCCCGGGCCACACCTTCCCGCTGCGCTCGCGTGAGGGCGGCGTGCTGGTTCGCGCGGGCCAGACCGAAGCGGCGGTCGATCTCGCACGGCTCGCCGGTCTCTATCCGGCGGGTATCGTCTGCGAGATTTTGGCTGATGACGGTCGGATGATGCGCCGCACGCAGCTGGAGCTGTTCGCCGCCGAACATCACCTGAAGGTCATCACCGTCAAAGATCTCATCGCCTATCGCATGCGCCACGAGAAGCTCGTGCAGCGCATCGCCACCTTTCGCATGCCGACGCGCTTCGGCGATTTCACGGGCTTCGGCTATGAATCGCTCGTTGACAATGCCTGCCACGTCGCGCTCGTCATGGGCGACATCGGTGACGGCAAAGACGTGCTCGTTCGCGTCCACTCCGAATGCCTGACCGGCGACGTCTTGGGCAGCAAGCGTTGCGATTGCGCAGCGCAACGAGACAGCGCGCTGCAGATCATCGCCAAAACCGGTCGCGGCGTTTTCCTCTACTTGCACCAAGAAGGCCGCGGCATCGGCTTGGCCAACAAGCTGCGCGCCTACGAACTGCAGGACAGCGGCGCCGACACTGCCGAGGCCAACGAGCGGCTCGGACTGCCGGTGGACAAACGCGACTACGGCATCGGATCGCAGATCCTCTACGATCTCGGCGTGCGCGAGATGAAGATCATCACCAACAATCCGCGCAAGATCGTCGGCTTGGAAGGCTACGGCCTAAAGATGGTTGGGCGCGTGCCCTTGATCATCGATCGCGACGAGCACAACGCCAACTACCTGCAGGCAAAACGAGACAAGCTCGGCCACTTATTCGACCCAGACGGGATTCCAGCGTCAACGCCGCAGTCCACGCGCAAAGGTCCCTAGGTGCGCTTTGCCATCGTTCGCGCGCTCTTCAACGGCGAGATAACTGCGGCGCTGCTTGCGGGTGCGGTCCGCGCTTTCGCAGATGCGCAGGTGCATGCTCGCGACGTCGACGTGTTCGAAGTACCCGGTTCTTTTGAACTACCGCTTTGCTCGCTGTGGTGCGCTCAGACGCGGCGCTACGATGCGATCGTCTGCCTGGGCTGCGTCATCCGTGGCGCTACCCCGCACTTCGAGTACGTCGCAGCCCAAGCAGCACGCGGCATCGCCGAGGTCGCGCTCCAAACCGGCGTGCCGGTGATTTTTGGCGTGCTCACGACTGAGACGGCGCAACAAGCGTGGGAGCGCGCGGGCGACGCGGCGAGCGGGCCGCCGCAGCATGCCGCGACTCGCGCCGCCGGCCGGGAAGCGGCCCGGCCCGCCTACGGGAACAAAGGCTACGAAGCTGCTCAGAGCGCGCTGCGGATGGCGGCGCTGCGCGATCAGATCCACAAATAAGTGAGCTGGAAAGACCGACTGCAGCTCGCTGCGGGCGGTTTCTATCGCTGGTGCGATGAGCAGACGGGCGGCATCGAGGTGCGCTTGTTCTTGACGCCCGCCTTGTTGGCGGATGCCGAAGAGAACCTCGCTGCGCAAATCATCAACGCCACAAAGTTTCCCGGCGCGCGCTTCGTCGTGATAACACCCGATTGTCATCATGGATACGGCGTACCGGTCGGCTGCGTGCTGGTCACCGACGGCGACACAGGGTCGGTTGCGATGGGGCCGGTCGGGTATGACATCGGTTGCGGGATGATGGCGGCGTCATCGAGCGTGCCGGCCGAGGAGGCGACGACCGAGAACCGCCTTGCCTTCAATCGCGCCGTCATGCAGCGCATCGAGATGGGCGCAGGCGGCAAGAGCCAAGTACTGCGCGACTTGAGCGAGCGGCAATTCGAGCATTTGGTGCGCGGCGGCGCGGAATACTACATCGCGCAATACGGCGCAGCGGTCGATCGCAGCCAAGCCGAGCGCGATCGCCTGCCCGTCGATGACGCCTGGTCGATACCATGGGGCGGACGCGGACGCCCGGAACGCGGCATCCGGCAGCTGGGGAGACTGGGCGGCGGCAACCACTTCATCGAGCTGCAGCGCTGCGAGCAGACGCAAACGCTCTTCGTCCAGGTGCACACCGGCAGCCGCGGTTTCGGCCATGGTTTGGCGACCAACTATTTCGAACTCGCGCGCGCGGAAAAACCGGACAAGGTCGCGCACCTGGACCTCGGATATTTCACGCCTGATTCGCGCCACTATCGCGACTATCTCAACGCGGTCGCGGCCGGCGGCAATTTCGCGATCATCAACCGCCTGGTCATCTTTGAGGAAGTGGCCAAGGCCTTCCGCGAAGTCTTCAACGACGACTTGACGCTCGTGTACGAGATCAGCCACAACCTCGTCCAAAAAGAGCTGCACCCCGAGCTTGGTTGGGTGTGGGTGCATCGCAAGGGTGCGACGCGGGCGCTTCCGGCCGGCCATCCCGCGCTTGCCGGTACGCAGTGGCACGCGGCGGGCCATCCGGTCTTGATACCGGGCAGCAACAAAGATTACAGCTATATCCTGAGGCCGGCGGCCGGCGCGAGCAAAAGCGCCTACTCCGTGAACCACGGCGCCGGCCGGCGTCTGTCGCGCACGAGTGCCGTTCAGACGCTGAACCAGCGCGCGATCGACGATGAATATCGCGGCGCGGGCATCGTCGTGAATGCGGACGGCCGGGTGCCCATCGATGAGGCGGCGCCCTGCTACAAGTCAGCGCGCGAAGTGATCGATTGCGTCGTGGGCGCGCAGTTGGCAACTGTCGAGTACGAGTTGTGGCCGCTCGCCTCGCTCAAAGGCACCGAGGAACCGAGAGCCGCACGCCGCAAACGCCGCCGCTGACCGACGCCGCGACGCGGCTCTGCAGGACTACGTCTTCAATCTGCGGCGCAGCGCCGGATAATCCACCTTGGCATTGTGCTTGCGATCCACCGGAATGTGCTTCACGAAGCGCACCTCATCGAGACCGGCCCAGCCGATCGTGGCTTGCAGCTCAGCCAGCTGGTCCGAATTCAGCGGTGGTTCGACGACGAGCACGCGGCGCGCAGCGCCTCTGATCAGCGCCGAGCGATGCACGGCGGCGCACTCGCTCGCCGCGCATTCGACCGCAAACGGGTAGAGCGTCCCTTTTGCATCGTCGATCTTGGCGTCACAGCGGCCGAGCAGCCAAATACGGCCGAGCTCGTCAAGATATCCCGAGTCGCCGGTGCGGTGCCAAACCGTCCCATCGACGTTGACCTTGGTCTCCTCGTCGCCGCGTCCGTGCAGGTAGCCGCGAATGACGTGATCGCCCGCCACCAAGATCTCTCCCTGTTTGCCGCGCGGCTGCGCCAACCGCGCGAACTCAGGCGTCGTCAGCGGTCCGAGCGGCGTGCCCCACTGCTCCCGGATGACGGCGACGCGAATGCCGTACACCGGCCTGCCGCCGATGAGACCGGCGCCTGAGGCCATCTGCTCGCGGTCCGCGGCGGACAATTCGTCCAACGCGAAATCCGCGATCGGCTCCGCTTCGGTCGATCCATAGACCGCGCTCACCCTGGCATTCGGGAACACGCGCGCGATGCGCTCCATCGTGCGCGGAAAGACGGGTGCGCCGCCGCAGAACACTTTTTGCACCAGCGGCAAGCGGGCATTGCTCTGTTCGCAAAAATCCGCCAAGCGCTCGAAGAACGCCGGCGAGGCGGTCGCGCTCGTGACACGCCGATGTTGCGCGTCGGCGAAGACGCGCGCGCCGTTGACGTCGCCGGGCCGGCGCAGGTCGACGGAACTGATGACGCTCGTGACGCCGCAGGCGAGATTCGCGAGCAGCACGATGGGCAAGGTGGTGAGATCGACGTCGCCGGGCGTGAACGACAAGGTTTCCCGCAAGCGCTGCAACTGCGAGCGTAAAAGAGCGTGCGAACGGACGGCTGCCTTCGGCATCCCGGTGCTGCCGCTCGTAAAAGTGAGCAGCGCCGGCGCATCGGGTTGCACGGCGGCAGTGTTTCGGTACGGCGCGAGCCGCTCGGCACTGCGAAGAGACACGCTGCCGAAGAGAGGAGCACCGCCCGAAAAGCGCCGTGAGATCACGCGTAGCGCGGGGAAGCGTACGCGCAGCAGTTGGGCGGGAGCGCTGCCAAAAAATGCAGCCGGCGGCTGCATCGCGCAGCAGCGTTCGATGACGCGCGCGTCAGCTGAGGGATCGATGAACAT
>DATGHT010000079.1:0-4156 GCA_035307865.1 Candidatus Eremiobacteraceae bacterium
TCTTGTTCTCGCGGATCAGGTTGCGGATGGCGGGCGTTGCGATCATGACTTCCGCCGCCGGCACGCGGCCGACACCGGAGGCATGCGGCAACAACCGCAGACAAACGATTGCTTCGATGACCGAGCCGAGCTGCACGCGGATCTGCTGCTGCTGGTGCGCGGGGAACACGTCGATGATGCGGTCGATGGTTTGAGCCGCGTCCGACGTGTGCAGGGTCGCAAACACGAGGTGCCCGGTTTCGGCGATCGTCAAGGTGGTGGCGATGGTGTCCATGTCGCGCATTTCGCCGACCAGCACCACGTCCGGATCTTCGCGCAGCGCCGCGCGCAGCGCGTTGGCGAAGCTGTACGAGTCGTGCCCGATCTCGCGCTGATTGACGATCGACATCTTATGAAAGTGCAGATACTCGACCGGATCTTCCATCGAGAGGATGTGCCGCGCCATCGTCGAGTTGATGACGTCGATCATCGATGCGAGTGCGGTCGACTTACCGGAGCCGGTCGGACCGGTGACGAGCACCAAGCCGTGCGGGCGCATCGTAAGGTCCGCCATCACCGGCGGCAAGTTCAAGCTCCCGAGCGCCGGCACGGAAGACGGAATGGCGCGGAACACGGCGCCGATGACGCCACGCTGGCGGAACGCGTTGATACGGAAGCGGCCGAAGCCTTTCAGGCCGTGCGAGAAGTCAAGCTCGAGGTTCTTCTCAAACTTTTCTTTTTGGACGTCCGTCAGAATGCTGTAGATCAGGCGCTTCGTGTCATCAGGCGCCAGCTTGGGGAACTCGGTCGGCGTCAGGCGGCCGTCGATGCGCAGCATCGGAGGCAGACCCACGCTCATGTGCAAGTCGGATGCGCCGCGTTCAATCGTCACGCGCATCAACTCGTCCATGCGCAAACCAAGAAGATCGCTTACGTTTGCTGCCATTCTCTCGCTCGATTCATAATACGGGACACCAAAACCGGATCACACGGCAAGCCTCGTCCCCTTGATAGCTCGCAGCGGACTCACCTATACCTATCGGCATCTGGACCACGGTCTATAGTAGCCTCGGTAACGCAGTCCCACCGAGGTTTTGAATCCGGTGCATTGGCTTCCAGTTTGTCGGCGTTGGAGTGGACCCTCCGGCGTGCTGCGGTTGTATGCTATATGACGCCGGTTACGTTCCCGCGTTACGTCCCGGCGTCAAATTTTTCGAGCTTTTTGCTCGCGCTCAAGCTGGCCGCCTCAGGCTGCGCGGGCGGCCCCGCGTGCGCGACCAGGGGCGGGCCTTCGGGATGCAAGTCCAGCGCCGGCTCGACCGGCCGTGGACGCCAATGCAGCCAGTGCAGCGGCACCCCGCGGGGGATGCCTGCAAGCTGCAATCCGCGCGCGAGCCGCGGGTGGATCCCGTCGACCAGCGTGCGCTTGAGCGAGGTCTCCACAAACGGCCGTTCCAGCAGCGCCCAGAAAATGATGCCGCAGGCGGAGGCGATGACCGCCGCAGCGACCGCGCCCCACGCGGTGTTGCGCTCGAGCATCCCGATGATGGGCTCGTGGATGAGATACATGCTGTACGACGCGAGGCCGATCGCCACCAGCGGCTTCACGCTCAAGACCCGGTTCAGCCAGGGAACGCAACCCGCGGCGATCACGAAAAAGAACGCCGCCGCCTGCCAGCCCCATTGCGTTTGGCCGAAGAACTCCCACGGCTGATTCGGTTCGAACACGAGCGCCAGGCACAAGGTGAGGACGAAGAGCAGCGGCGCCAAACGGCGGATGGGCAAACGCTGTACCTCGATGTCCGCAGCGACGATGCCGAGCATGAATGCCGGCAGGATTGCGATGTCGAGTCCCGCGGCGCGCGTCAGATGCGCCGCGATGAGGCATGCGAATCCCACGAATGCGAAAGCCCGCGGCGATTTTACCCACAGCGCCAGCAACAGCGGAAACAGAAAGTACCAGCGAAACTCAACGGCAAGCGACCAGAACGAGCCGTTGAGCAGCTGCGGGCGCGCGTCGGCAAAAATCATCTGCTTGAAAATCTCGAGCGGGCTGATCGCCGGACCGACGATCCCGAACGGCATGACGAGACGGTAGTGGATCATCGCCTGCACGAGGAGCCAGCAAAAGCCGATCGCGAGATAATAAGGCGGCAAAATCCGGACGAGACGGTGCGCGAAGTAACGCGCGACATCGAAGAGGGCTTGCCCCTCGTTGCGCAGCCGCACGAGCGTCGGATAGGCGAGGCAAAAACCGGAAATAACGAAAAACAGGTCGACGCCGTGCGCGCCCTCGTACAGCGTATGCTGCAACGGCCCGGCGTTGAGGTCCTGATTGTACTTCGCGGCGTGATGCACGATCACGCTGAGAACGGCAACGGCGCGCAACCCGTCGATGTAGCCGATGCGGGTTTTCACCGGTCGCCCACCGCTAACATGATCATAGTATCGGCGCGCCGCGGCACGCGCTACAACCCGAGCGCCCTCTGCATTGCGGCCAAGGGCGCGGCCCGGCCCGTCCACCACTCGAACGAAAGCGCCCCTTGCTGGAGCAGCAGCGGCAATCCGTCCAGGCGGCGGCGCGCGGGCAGCTGTCCAACCGGCGATCGCGATGCCGCATAGTTGAGGTCGACGACGTCGCATGCGCTCGAGGCCCAGCGCGACGCCTCTTCGGGCAACTGCGCGTCACTGGGCAGCGCCGAGATGATCAGAGCGGCCGCCTTTTGCGGCGGCGGTGCAATCGCCAACGCTTTCTCGCGATTGCGCGACCAGCACGAAATCGCGGTCGCGCCCGCCTCGCGGAGCGCGTACGCGACAGCCGCTGCGGCGGGACCGCTGCCGAGCAGCAGCACGTGTTGCCCGTTCGGCCGCCACTCCCACGCTTCCACCAGAGCGCGAACGAGCCCGGTGCCATCGGTATTGTGTCCGGTGAGGCGGCCGTCGTCCTCGCGGCGCACGACGTTGATCGCCCCGATGTCGAGCGCCTCGATCGTGAGCGAATCGACGAGGCTCAGTATCGCCGTCTTGAGTGGTGTGGTGGCGTTCCAACCCGCATAGTGCTCGCTGCGCAGGCGTTCGATCGCGGCGGGTAGTTGCGCGGGCGTGACGTCGATGGCTTCGTAGCTGCCGGCGATCCGCGCGGCAGCGAACGCCGCTTGCTGCATCGCAGGCGAGCGCGAATGCGCGACCGGGCTGCCCAGCAACGCGTAACGCTGGAGCGGCGTGACCGCTGCGGCCTCCTTCAAGCGTCAGCCGACTCGCTGCGCCGCAAGCGTGCCAGCACCGGGCGTTCCAGCGCGCGCAAAACCTTGGTGGTAGGGAACTCACGGTTGCTCACGGGCCGCACCAAAATAGCACGCATGCCGGTGACTTTCGCTCCCAGCACGTCGGTGAAGAGCTGATCGCCGATGCAAAGCGCCGCACCCGGCGGCACGCCCAGGTGCTCGAGGCTGCGCCGGAAACCGGCAGGCAGCGGCTTGAACGCGTTGCGCACGATCGGCATCCTGAGTTCGGCCGCGACGTCTGCGGCTTGCCGGCTATAGTTGTTGGTGAGCAAACACATGCGAATGGCCGCTGCGTGCAGTCCTGCCACCCAGGCCCGCACCATCGGCGTCAGCGCACTCGTATGCCAGGGAACGATCGTGTTGTCCAAATCCAGTGCGATACCGCGGATGTTCCACTCTTCGAGCAGCGAGAGGCGCACGTCTTCCACGCGCTCGAACATCGCGTCGGGCGTGACATACCGGAGCAGACTCAGTGCTGGCGCACGCGGAACGCTTCGGCGCGGAAGCGGTGCACCGTCTCGACGAAGCGCACGGTGCTGCTGCGGCTGTTCATGATGATGGAGTGAGTGCGCGCGCCATTGCCGAAAAAGCGCACGCCGCGCACCAGGTCGCCATCCGTGATGCCGGTCGCGACAAACGTGATGTCGTCGCGCTTCACGAGATCATCCATGGTCAGCACTTTGTTGACGTCGTCGAACCCCATCGCAAGCGCGCGCCGGGCTTCTTCTTCGTTGCGCGGTTTCAGCCGGCCCATGAAGCCGCCGCCCAGACAGCGCAGCGCCGCGGCCGCAAGCACTCCTTCGGGTGCGCCGCCCGTTCCCATCGCGACGTGAATACCGGTGCCGTCGATGGCCGTCGCGATCGCCGCGTCGACGTCGCCGTCGGAGATCAGG
>DATGHT010000080.1:0-2632 GCA_035307865.1 Candidatus Eremiobacteraceae bacterium
AACCATGGCCCGGCAAAGGAGACTCAGCGAATCGGCAGGCCCGGAAACCCCGATGCACAAAGGAAAAGGCGCCCGGCTAGGGGGTAACCGGGCGCCCGAAGCCCCTTTGCGGGGGGACCCGCTGGGGCTCGGGGGAACGCCCGTCGGGTCGGCGACGGGCGGACCCGCCGCGCTTCTGAGATTCTAGGTGGGAACGCCAAGAGCGCCCGTCAATGTGGCTCACGCAACTGTGCAAAAAACGACGAGACGCACGCGTGTTATGAAACGGCCGCCGCCCCCAACCTAACAAAAATGTTACGTTGTGCTCTGCACCCGCGCTGCGGCATCCTCCCCGCCATGGCGACAAAGAGCACGAAGCGAAACAAGGCCGCACCCGGCTTTGGATTCTTGCCCGATCTCATCGGCTATCATTTGCGGCGCGCGCAGCTCGCGGTCTTCCAGGATTTCACGGCAGCGATGGATGGTGCCGATATTACCCCAGGTCAATTCGGCGTCTTGGCGCTGATCGATGCCAATCCGGGTCTTAGCCAGACGCGGCTCGGCGAAATTCTTAGGCTCGATCGCTCGACCGTCGTTGGCCTGATCGACAAGCTCGAGGCGCAAGGGCTCGTGGCGCGCGCCCCGCATCCCAAGGACCGGCGGGCTCACGCATTACAGCTTTCGCAATTCGGCACGAAACGTTTTCGCGAGCTTGCCCGTCGCGTGCGCCGCCACGAAACTCGCATCGCCAAAAATTTGAGCGCGGCGGAACGCGCGCTTCTGATCGCCCTGCTGCAGCGTATCGGCTGACGACGAAATCGCGGATCAGAATTTGCCGCGCGCTGCGGCGCGAGCCTGGCAAGCGGCACCGAATGCGGCAAAAAGCCGAGCGGAGAACGGGTTCTCGGCGAAACGAAATTCAGGATGCCATTGCACGCCAACGACGAAGCTGGCTGGCGCCACGCAAACCGCTTCGATCTGTCCATCGGGTGCTACCGCCTCGACCGTCAGCGCCGGTGCAACGCGATCGATTCCCTGGTGATGGAGCGAATTGACCGTGAGCGAATGCATGCCAGCCATGCGCTCAAGCATGCCGCCTGGCGTCAGTTCGACGCCGTGGGCGCAGTGCGCGTAGCGCGCCTCGACGGTGTCGAACTTCGGCGCGCGGTGGTCGAGGCGACCGGGAAGCTCATAGACGCGCTGGTGCAGGGTGCCACCGAGCGCGACGTTCAACTCTTGAATGCCGCGGCAAATCGCGAGGACGGGCAAATCGGCTTTTACCGCGGCGCGCAACAGCGGCAGCACGATCGCGTCGCGCGCAGGATCGTGCAGCGTGTCGGGTAGGCTCGGGCCGCCATCGTAATGACGGGGTTCGACATTTGACGGTGAACCGGGCACGAGCAACCCGTCGATGCGGCTTACGATGGCGACAGCGGCGGCCTCATCGCCTTCCGCCGGCACGAGCAGGGGCATGCCCCCCGCGCCGCTAACCACGGCATCGACATATTTTTTCACCACCGCGTGAGCGGGATTGCCGCCGGTCGGCGTCACGATATCGCGGCGGCAACATTGGATACCGATGATCGCAAGCGATGCTGCTTGTGCGGTTGTGCGCGAACCGGCTTTGGATGCTGCGAGGGTCGACATGAGAAAACGATGTAATCAGGGGCCCGGACGAGACGCAAGTGAGGTAAGCGTGAAGCGCTTAATGGCCGATTAACGGCGCGCGCGAGATCGTTATTCCGGCGCTAGCCGTGGCCACGCAGGTTGGGTGGGCGCGGATCCGTCCAGTAAAATAGGCTCGGATTGAGCGGTGGTCCGTAGTGCGGATCATCGAGTGTCACGGTCACGTTCTTCTGCTGCGCGTCGAGGATTTGCCACTTGCGCAACTCAAGCGGATGATCGCTTAGAACCAGCGTCGCCTTGCCGAGGTCCGGCTGTTTGGTTTCGGAAACCGTCACGCGCAGCACGCTGGAATCGCGCTCGAGATTGTTCACGGTGATATCGCCGCCGAAGCGCACATTGTCCTGCAGCAGAAACCAGGCCGGCGTGTCCCGCAATGCGAAGAAGCTGACTTCCTCGAGCTTCTTGTCGTAGTACCAGATCCGCCCTTCGGTCGCGACCAGCAGAATGGGCACAGGCGGGTCGTATTCGACGCGCATCTTGCCGGGACGCGAAATATAGATCGTTCCGGTCGCGACGCCACCCTCGCCCGAAATTTGCTCGAAGCGCGATTGCAAGGTGTGAATATTATTGAGGTACTCCTGGACGCGGCCCAAATCCGCCGTATCGGCGGGCGAAAGCGCCGCATTGGCCCCGCGCGAAGGCAGCGTGACGCAAGCGAGCAGCGGAAGCGCTGCAAACAAGTGCCGTCGGGTTAGTCGTGTGGGTGAAAGTTCTTTCATTCTTCGTCGATGTTGCGGCCAAGCACTTCGCGCTTGCCGACATGATTGGCGGCGCTCACCACGCCCTCAGTTTCCATGCGCTCGATAATGCGCGCGGCGCGGTTATAGCCGATCTGCAAATGACGCTGCACAAAACTCGTCGACGCCTTTCGTTCGCGGCAGACCAACGCCACCGCCTGATCATAGAGTTGATCACCCGAGCCGACCGCGTCCGGATCGAAGCTTGCGCCGAGCGCACCATCGTCGTC
>DATGHT010000081.1:0-7631 GCA_035307865.1 Candidatus Eremiobacteraceae bacterium
TGGCCAGCTGCGACGCTCCAACGAGTTGCTCTTTAGTGCGCGCGCCTAAAACGATGGTCGTCTCGATGTGCGCGGCCTTCAAATCCTTGGCCAGCAGCCAGAAAGCCGCGACGCCGAGCCCACCCGCGACGATCGTGGCGCGCCGGCCGGCAGCCGGAAGGCCGAACTCATTTCCTAGCGGTCCAATGCATGAGAGCGATGTGCCCAACGGCAAACGGCTCAGCCGCGCGGTGCGCTGGCCCCATTCTTGAAACAGCACGCTGAACTCGTCGCCGCGCACCGTCCAAATACCCAACGGCAGGCGCAGGGTGAACGGACCCGGCAAATCGAGCGCGACGTACTGCGCAGGCCGGGCTGCTTGCGCGATCTCCGGTTCGCGAATCCACACACACCAAAAACCGGGAGGTATATGCTCCCGGCTCGCGATGGTGCTTTCCCGCAACGCGGGCTGCGCTGTAGGCATGTATCACAATCGCAGTTCGAGTCGGCGACGAGACGCCCCTAGGAGTGCGCCTCATCATATAACGTCGCCGTTATCCGATGGCCGGGACGTCTAAAGTAACAATCATTGGGCAATCACCGTTATACAGGGTGAAAGGCACAGGTTGGTATCATGCAAGGCGTCCTCATCCTCCGCTCCATGGCTGACGCGCTCGCGCAAGGGTTCGAATTCTTCGATCGCACGGCCGACGGTTACATCGTCCGCAAGAAGACGCCGGGCGGCTGGGCGCTTGCCATCGTGCGAGCCTGAACCTGTACCAACGCCGAACGACGCTTCGTGAAGAAGGCGTGGCTTTAGGAGCCCGCCTTTTTTGTTAGGCCTCCCTTGTAGCGAAGCTAACGTACTTTATAAACGACATAGACAGTCGCAGAAATGGCTTCGGTTCCCGGCAGCACCTGCGCCATCCCCATCGTCCGCATCATGGGCTCGCCTCCAAAAGCAGCGGGCGGTCCATTCGTGCTGATCGATTGAACGCTCAAGATTGTGAGATGTGCTGCGTCTGCGATTGCTTTGGCCGAGTCGCGTGCGGATGCGACTGCTTTGGCGAGTGCCATCCGATAGAGCGATGCGGCGTTGCTGCTCTGGTAGTTGAGGCCGAACGATTCATTGGCACCGGCGCCGATCGCGGCATCCAGTGCCTTACCGGCTTGCCCAACCGTGGTCGTCACCTCGAGCGTTTCGGTCGCAACGTAATTGCCCGGCAGCGGCAGCCGCGCGGCGACGCTTTCGCTCGCGTTAGCCGTGGAGGCATTGGACTCGAGCGAGCGCAGCGGAGCGTTGGCGGTCGGTGACGGCTGCGGCGCTTCGCGAAACGAGAGGTTGTAGCTCGTCGTCTTGATGGCGCGATCGCTGATTCCCATGCTGCGCAATGCGGCGATGACCTGGTTCGCCTGCTGATTCACTCTGCTGGTCGCGTCCTGCGCGGTCGCGGATTCAATGCGGATGCCCAACGTGAGACGAGCGACGTCGGGAACGAACTCCACGCTGCCCGTCGCATTGACGCTGATCGTCGGGGGACCGTTGTCCCTACTTGTATCCGCACGCGCCACGCTCGTGCCGCCTGCGAAGATCAGCAGCGCGAGGACGACACGGAAAGCCTTTGCCATTTTGCCTTCTCCTTGGTGTCACGCAAAAAAATGACGCCGGATTCGCGGGGTGCGGCACGCGAATGCGACGTCTTATACAAGAACGCCGCACGGCGCGCTGAAAGTTCCCGGCTCCGGACAATTTTTCGTCGCCGAGCAAACTCCCGCGCTTTGGGAGAAGGGACTAGCCGAACGGCAAGCGCGCGAGCTCGACGTAACGGGTGGTCGGCCCCGCGGGGCGGGATTCCCACAGCGTCACCCCTGACACGGGCAGGCAAGCGCTGTCGGTCAAGCGGGGAAGTTCGAGCCTTCCTCTTTCTTTGACGCGGCAAATCGTGACGTGAGGTTGGGGTTTGCGATCCAGTGCCCATCCGGCGTTTAGCAGGGCTTCGAAGACCAGCTCGGCGCAACGCGAGAATGCCGCAGGCGTCTCGCGCGCACCGACCCACACGACCCGGACGCGCCGTTCGCTCGGAAACGCTCCGATCACATCGAAGCGCAGTGCAAATGGAATGCTCATGCGGCTCGCGCTGCGAAGCGCGCTCACCACTTCGTCGACGCGCTCGGGTGCGATCGTACCGAGAAACGCGATCGTCACGTGAAATTTTTCGGGAAGCTCGAACCGGCCGTTCACGCCTGATGCGGCTACCAGTTCGGCGGCCCTTTGCGCAAACGATCGCGTCGCATCGTCGAGCTCGATGCCTGCAAACAACCGTGGCATGAGGGCCGTATGATTCGCAGCACAGAAAACTCTGTCCCGCAACCCTTCTCACGCGCGATTAATGAAGGTTTGTCGGACATCCGAGTATCTTAACAGTAACGGTCGCGGACGGTTGCGACAGGTGGAGAAAGCCTTGATGGAAGCTCAGCTTACCGCGTTTTCGAAAGCGCCCAAGCAGAAGATCCTGGTCGTTGAAGACGACGCGAACATCGCACGTGTGCTGCAGTTGGAACTGCAACACGAGGGGTTCGAGGTCGAAGTCTGTGGCGACGGCGCTTCCGCAATTGAGCGCGCGCTGAAGCAACCGGATTTGATCATCCTCGACGTGCTGTTGCCGCGCATCGACGGCTTGGAAGTTTGCCGCCGCGTTCGCAAGCACTCCGCGGTGCCGATCATCATGCTGACCGCAAAGGATGCCGTGCCCGACCGCATCGCCGGGCTGGACACCGGCGCCAACGACTATCTCACCAAACCCTTCTCCATCGAAGAACTCCTGGCGCGAATCCGGGTCCAGCTGCGCGAGCGCGATCCCGGCCCGCGCACGTTAACAGTTCGGGATCTGACGCTGAACCGCGACACGCGCGAGGTCACGCGCGCGCAGCGGCAGATCAACCTTACCGCCAAAGAATTTTCGCTGCTCGAGTTCTTGCTGATGTATCCCAATAAGGTCCACACGCGCGATGAGATCTTCAATAGCGTCTGGGGATCGGATTTTCTCGGTGAGTCCAACCTCATCGACGTGTATATTCGCTACCTGCGGAACAAGGTCGACATCGGAAGTGAAGAAAAGCTGATTCAAACGATTCGGGGAGTCGGCTATTCTCTCAAAACCTGAACGCACTCGCGACTCGCAGCGCCCGCGCTATCCGTACTTCGCAAGCTTGCGCGGACGCATCACGTTCGCTTACGCGGGCGTGCTCGCGGTTCTGATGACGCTGTTCGTCGCTGTGATCGAGCTCGGCGCCCAAGCGGTGCTCTTGTCTTCGGCCGCCGACCGATCGGCCAACGTCGCGACCCAAATCTCCAAGGAACTGGAATCGCTGCGCAATAGCCCATTCGGCCCGGTTTCCGTGCGCACGGCTTTGGCCGACCCAACGTTTCTGGACGAGTTCGCGGGCACGAATCTCTCTGTGGAGGCGTTCAACGAATTTGGCAAACCGATCGGCAAGAGCACGAATCTCGGCAACACCGACCTCACGACCACAGGCTTCACGGCCTGGCGACCACGCACGTCGCCGGCCAATCTGAGCTGGGGGCTGCTCTCGTCGAACGGCACGCGCAGCATGGTGAATTGGCAGACCATTCGCAGCAATAACCGCATCGAGGCCACCGTGTACGTCACCCAATCGCTGGCCGCCACCGATGCCATCCTGCGCAGTTTTCGTTTCTTCTTGCTGAGCGGTTTGATCATCGCACTCTGTTTCATTGCGCTGGCGAGCATCTCGCTGGCCCGGGCAGCCTTGGGCCCGATCGGCGAGATCACGCGCGGCGCGCGAGAGATCAGCGGCGATGACCTTGCCAAGCGGCTCAACTTGAAGGGGCGCAACGACGAGCTGGGCGCGTTGGCTCAGACCTTCGATGACATGCTTGGCCGGCTGGAAGCCGCATTTGCGCGCGAGCGGCGGTTTATCGCCGACGCATCCCACGAATTGAAGACACCCTTGACGGTGATCAACGCAAATGCGCAGATGCTGTCACGCTGGGGCACAGCTGATGAGAGCATCATGCGCGAAGCCCTCGCGACGATTCAAAACGAAAGCGCCACGATGGCACGGGTCATCAACGCGATGCTGACGCTCGCCAAGACCGATAATCCGGAAACGCTGACGCTCGAGCGCGTGAACTTGCGGGAACTCGTGCGCGACGTCGGCGCCTCGCTGCGGCCCAATGCCGCCGCCAAAGGCATTGCGCTCAATGTCGATGCGGACGCCGATGCCCAAGTACGCGGCGAACCCGGACTCTTACGCCAACTCATCACCAACCTGACGGAAAACGCCATCAAATTCACCGATGCGGGTTCCGTGACGCTCGGAGTTGCCAAAGAGAACGGCAGCGCAAACGTGATCGTGAGCGACACTGGTCGCGGCATCCCGGAGGACGCCGTGCCGCACATCTTCGAGCGGTTTTACCGAGCCGATCCCGCGCGCTCTCGTGTGGTGGACGGCACCGGTTTGGGACTTGCAGTCGTGAACAATATCGTGAAAGTTCATCAAGGCCAAATACGCGTCGAAAGCAGGCTGGGGCAAGGAACGACCTTCACGATCGCGCTGCCGTCTCAGGACGATGCGCCCGTTTAGCCGCCGTCACACCGGTTACACTTTCCTTGCTGGCTCCGGCCTTCTCATCCGTTCCTCATGTCGGGCTTAGCCGTTGTTCATGCTGCGTGCAGCAGTGGCGCGTAGTATAAGGAAAGAGGAGACAAGCAGGCTGCGCCACAGCCGCCCACCATGTCGAAACCGGTTCGTCTTCCAACCTTTATCCTGGCCGCGCTGTGCGCGTCGGCCGCCGCATTGGGGATGGTTTCTCGCGCGCTCGCGGATCAAACCATCTCGCCCAACGGCTTGCCCGTCATCAACATCCACTCCAGTGGCGGCAGCGTGACACTCTTTCAAGGCGACGATCCCAACGTGCAGGTTTCCGGCTTGAACAACATTCGCGTGACGCACTTCCTCGTGAACCAAGCGGTTCGTCCGCGCATCATGTTACCAGGAACCGCCACGCGCCTCTTTGGGCGGCGCGGCTGGCGCATGTTCCGGTTGCCGCCGCGACAGTTTTCCGTCCCCACCGTGAATCAACCAGCGGACGGCATCTCGATCGATAACCCCGGCGGCGATATGGCGGTCGCAATTCCCAGGCGCGTCGGCGCAGTCGTCATCAACTCTCCGTTGGGCGATGTTGTTCTCAGAAAATATCGGGGACCGTTTGTCATCGTGGCCAACGGCGGGACCGTGCGGCTGCAGAACGTCGCGGGCCGCGGCATGATTCGCACTGTTTCTGGGAACATTGAACTCAACGGCGTGGGCGGCGATATTCACATCCAAACCGCAACGGGAGCGGTCGTCGCGCGCGCCAGCTTTGCGGAGAGTGCAGACGTGGTCAGCCAAGGCGGGTCCATCGACTGGCGATTCGCCCGCGTCGGCGGTGGGGCGTATCGTTTTCGCACGACCGACGCACCGATTCGACTCGGCTTCCGGCCGGGCGTGGCAGCCTTGGTCGACGCGCAAAGCGGGCAAGGCTTGGTGCAGAGCACGTTCGATGCGGTCACCGGGCAAACGCGTTTTTCCTCACCGCATGCGCTCTCGATCGCGGTCAATGGAGGCGGCTCCGAGATCACGGCCGCCAGCATGAGTGGCGCGATCACTATTGAACCGGTGAACCCAGTCCCAGGAAAGTAGCGCTCCATGTATCAGGTTGCCGGGCACGAGTCGAACGATGTGCTGTCCATCGGCGGCACCGATATCCATTATTTAGATGTAGGCAGCGGACCGGCGCTGTTGTTGGTGCACGGCTTGGGGCACTCTGTGGTCTCGTGGCACCGTAACATCGAGGCGCTGCGGCGCACGCAGCGCGTGATCGCGCTGGATCTGCCGGGCTACGGCTTGAGCGCGTGTCCGGGTGATGCACCGTACGATCCTCCGTACTTCGCTTCGATCATCCGCCAGTTCGTCTGCGCGCTCGGCTTGCAGACCGTCGATGCCGTGGGGTGCTCGGCGGGGGGCTTGAGCATTCTGCTCGCCGCGCTCGATGCGCCGGAGCTTTTCCGCCGCCTGGTTCTGGTCGATCCGGTGGGCTTCACCGCGGTGCCGAACCACATGGGGGGCGATGTTTTGTTGGGACTGTTTGGGGTCTGGCAGGGCTTGCCCGCCAACCGGTCGCTGATCCGCGCTTGGTATGCCAGCGCATTCTACGATCCGGCGGCGGTCGACGAAGAGACGGTCACGGATCTACACCGCCGGCGCCACCATCGCGCGTCAATCCGCGCTGCGCGCAAGGCGTGGGCCGCCTTCTTCAACTATTCACGCGATCTCGCTCCGCTGCACGAGCGCCTCAAATCTCTCGCTCCACCGGTGCTCGTCGTATGGGGAAAAAACGATCGCATGTTTCCGGTGAAAGATAGTGCGGTCGCCAAGCGGGTGTTGCCGCGGTCGCGCATCGAATGGCTAGACCGCTGCGGGCACTGCCCGCAACTTGAGCGACCTGACGAATTTAACGCCTTGGTGCTAGAATTTTTGAACGCTTCGTAAGAGACGACATCCGCAACATCGCGCTCGGCGCGTTTCTGACCGGGCTTTTTTGTATCGCTGCGTCGCCGAGCCCGGCGCCGGCACCAAGCGTACTGCCGGCGGCGACAGCAAGCGCTTCGCCTGCTGCCGCAGCCAGCGCATCGCCCAGTCCGCTCCCCTCGCTTCCTCCATTGAAACATCCTCATGACGCGCCGCCGGTGAAGATGACGACCCCGCCGTTTCGTTTGCCTGCGGTCGTGCCGTCATCGTCCTTACCTGAGATGTTGTGGCTCGCCCAAACGGATGTCATCACCGTGCCGTTGCAGACATTTGGAGACCGTCCGCTCGTTCAGGTCGTGCTCAACGGCCACCCAGCGTCTTTCTTGCTCGATACAACCGTGCAGCAAACCAGTGTGGATGCAGCTTCGCTGGCGGACCCTGACCGTTCGCAAGCGGCGCAGTCGCTGCAGATCGGTGCGTTGCGCTTCTTGCGCGTGCCGGCCATTCGCAACGGCGTGCGCGCCTACTCGGAAACGTACCTCGGCACCGAAACAGACGGCGTGATTGGCGCAGACCTGCTCGGCCGCTTTCCGGTGGCGCTCGATTACAGGGCCGGTACGTTTAGCGTTTTCCGAACGAGCGCCGCTGCGGCGGCGGCGCGGCCCGCACAATCGATGCTGGTCGCGCTCACGCAGACCGCAGGCGTACCCGTGCTCGCCGTCACGCTGGGCGGGCAGCGAATGGGGCCCTTCGGCATCGATACCGGATCCGGGATGGATTTTGAAGTGCGATCGTCGCTTGTCAGCGCGAAGCACCTGAGCATGAGCGGCCAGTTACCGGAGCTGCGCGAAGCCCGCGTCAGCGGCGTGATGCATGGCGCCACCGCACGAGCGAGCGGAGCGACGATTGGTTTGCTGCAGATCGCGGGTCCGCTCGTGGCAATGCCTGACGAGCGGCAGCGCTGGTTACCAGCCGGAGTCGACGGCATGTTGGGCGGCCGGCTGTTGGAAAGGATGAAACTGTTCATCGACGTGCCGGGTCAAAACATCGTCATCGCCCCGATCCCAAACGCTTCGCCTTCCGTCTACGATCGCAGCGGA
>DATGHT010000082.1:0-3042 GCA_035307865.1 Candidatus Eremiobacteraceae bacterium
ATGCCGCTCGGCAGGCCGGCATGCGCGCGATTTTGGTGCCGAAAGAGAATGTGCGCGAGATCGATCGCGCGCTGGCCGGCATCGAGGTCATTCCAATCGCCTCGATCGAGGACGCATTTAAAGCTTTGGCTCTCCACAAGAAATCCACAAGGCCAGCGCTTGCGGGGCGGCGGAGTACCTCGAGGCGCACATGACCGTTACAAATCTGCCCACGATCGATCGCATACCTCCGCAAAACCTTGAGGCGGAGATGGCGCTGCTGGGTTCGATTTTAGTCGATCGCGAGATCATGGGCGCGGTCGGCGAGATCGTTCGTCCAGAAGATTTTTACGCGCACGTTCACGAGACGATCTATGCCGCGCTGACGCATCTGTACGATCGCGGCGAGCCGCTCGACAAAATTACGATCGCCGAAGAGCTCAAACGGCGCGATCAACTCGACAACGTAGGCGGCATTTCATATCTGTCGTCGCTGATGGACACCGTGCAGACCGCGGCTTCAGCAGCATATTACGCCAAGATCGTCCGCGAGAAAGCCGTCTTGCGCGGGCTCATTCACGCGGGCACGCAGATCACACAGTGCGGCTACGAGGATGAAGAAGACGTCGAAGGCGCGCTCGACCGCAGCGAGCAGATGGTCTACGAAATCGGCCGGCGGCAGCTCCATCGCGAGTTCGTGCCGGTCAGCCGGCTGCTCAAACCCGCGTTCGAGAACATCGACAAACTCTTCCATAGCCGGGGCGACCGCACGGGGCTGACGTCGGGCTTTCACGACGTCGACGAGATGACCACCGGCTTCCAGCCGGGCAATTTCATCATTCTGGCGGGCCGCCCGGGCATGGGCAAGACCTCGTTTGCGCTCAATATGGCGGTCGCGGCGGCGCGCGAGGAGAGCGAGCCCATCGCATTCTTCTCGCTCGAGATGTCCAACGACGAGATCGTGCAGCGGTTGATCTGCGCGGAAGCGCACATCAGCATGCACGACATGCGGCGCGGCAACATCAAGCCGCATCACTGGGAGAAGATCTCCGACGCGATGGGCGTGCTGAACGAACTGCCGCTTTATCTGGACGACTCCGGCGCGCTCTCGATTGCGGAAATTCGCAGCCGCTGCCGGCGCTTGAAATCGGGTCCCGGACTCTCGGCAGTCTTCGTTGACTATCTGCAACTGCTTCGTCCGAATGTTTTGAGCCGCAACTCCAACCGCAACGAAGAGCTCTCCGATATTTGCCGTACACTAAAAACGACCGCGAAGGATCTCAACGTTCCGATCATCGCGCTCGCGCAGCTCAATCGCGCGGTCGAGACGCGCGCCGAAAAACGTCCGATGTTGGCGGACCTTCGAGATAGCGGCAGCTTGGAGCAAGAGTCGGACGTCGTCGCGTTTTTGTATCGCGAAGGCTATTACAAGGAAGAAGCGGCCGAACCGGATCTCACCGAGTTCATCATCGCCAAACACCGCAACGGACCAACCGGCACCGTCAAGCTACGCTTCCAGCGCGAGTACACGCTGTTCTTGCCGTACGGCGACGAATCGCACTACCCAGCAGCAGTTTAACTTTTTTTCCAGACTAATTGGTTATTTTTGGTACGTGTTGACTTGTATCGTGCAATTCTTGTGCACGTAAATCATGAGCGTCGTCTTGCTGTTGTTAATCGCGACGCTTTCCGTGATCGGCCGCGGCGTGCACTTCGCAAAATACCTCACCTTGACGGGACTCCCGAGCGTGACCAGGCGTTGATCGCCACGTCCCGGCTCTAATTCGAACTCTTCGATAGTCCGATCGCTTCCGATCAGCTCGATGGTTGCCAGCTCCGCTGAAGTATTGTTCATCAGCACGAAAATGCGCTCCGTCGCGGCGGTCACCGGAACTGCGAGCGAGACAAGCGCCGCCAGCGCGAAGATCGCTATCGCTTTCTTCATTTAAACGACTCCATCAGTTTCGACCAGTCTTCACGCGAAATGCGTAACTCGTCTTCACTCATGTGCGCCAGCGGCTTTTGCGGGAGGTTTTCGCGCTCGGCGAGATCGTGCGCCTTGACGTCGATGTACAGTAAACCCGTGACGAGTTCGCCGCGTCCGCGGCCTTCATGCAGCATCGTGAGCGCCGCAACACCGTCAGTTGGGTCGTAGTCTATGTCGACTTTGCGCAGCAAGATGCGCGAGCCGTCATCGAACTCCACTTCCTGGACCGTACCGGGTTCGTAGTCAACGGTGATCTCTTGGCCGCCGACGATGTAGTCGGGCGTGTGCAAAATCGCGTGATGCTCCTTGACGTACGCGTAGCTCTTGGTCGAGCCTTCGTGATCGTTGAAGGTGACGCACGGGCTGATGATGTCGAGCACGGCTGTGCCGCGGTGAGAAAAGGCCGCTTGCAGCAGCGGAATCAACTGTTTGCCGTCGCCCGAAAACGAGCGCGCGACGAACGTAGCGCCAAGTTCGATCGCCAGTCCGCAGACGTCGATCGTTTCGAATTCGTTGACTTGGCCTTTCTTCAAAACCGAACCGCGATCGGCGGTCGCGGAGAACTGGCCTTTGGTCAGGCCGTAGCAGCCGTTGTCTTCGATAATATAGGTGCAGTCGACGTTGCGGCGGATCATGTGACAATACTGACCGAGTCCAATGCTGGCGGTGTCGCCGTCGCCGCTAATCCCGAGCACCATCAGCTCGCGATTCGCAATCTTTGCGCCGGTCGCGAGCGAGGGCATGCGGCCGTGCACGCCGTTGAAGCCGTGCGCACGTTCTACAAAATAAGCCGGCGTCTTCGAGGAGCAGCCGATGCCGCTCATCTTCGCAAGTTTGTGCGGCTCGACCCCATATTCGTACAGTGCTTTGATCAGGTGGTTGGTTATCGAGTTATGCCCGCAGCCGGCGCAAAGCGTCGTGGCTAATCCTTTATACACCTCACGCGTGAGGCCCGCCGAATTCACGTTCACCGGTGGTGCGCCGCTGGTCATGCGGGTACGAGCTCCGTCTGTTCGAATTGTTTGAGCGGGTCGATTATCGCCGACGCATCGATCGGCACGCCGTTATAGTGCCGG
>DATGHT010000083.1:0-2171 GCA_035307865.1 Candidatus Eremiobacteraceae bacterium
ATGACGCGCTTTCGTAGATCGGGGAATGCTGCACCGGTGTAACCGCCGGTGGCGAGTATCACGTCTGTGGCACTGAGAGCGCCGCGCGCGGTCGTCAGCTGGAAGCCACCCCGGGTCTGGTTGCCGGCGGAAACGCGTTCGACCGCCGCGCGCTCGCAAATCGTCGCACCGGCGCGCCTCGCGGCTCGCGCCAAGCCGGCCGCATATAGAGCGGGCTGCAACGATGCGCTTGCCTCGTCGAGCAGCGCGCCGAAAAATGCATCGGAGCCGACTTCGCCGCCCAAGGCCTCCTTGGGAATCACGCGCACGTCTCTTCCGAACTGTTGCAAAACCTCAGCGTCGCGCTGATACTC
This sequence comes from Candidatus Eremiobacteraceae bacterium, assembly GCA_035307865.1. GTDB lineage: Bacteria > Vulcanimicrobiota > Vulcanimicrobiia > Eremiobacterales > Eremiobacteraceae > JALYZS01. The sequence goes on from DATGHT010000083.1 coordinate 354, forward strand.
TGTGTAGTGACTTGCTTTCGAGGCGAGCGCGAGATGACCGCTGCGCGCGAACGAACACTCAATGCCCTCGTCCGCGACGATTGCCGCGACGTGGTCGATCGCGGCGACGGAGGTGGCATCCATTTGCCGAGCGGTTTGAAACCCAAACCGTGCGACAAGTTCGCGTGGTCCAAGCTTCAGGCCGCTCAATACCATCCCGCCATTGCGCGAGGACGCTCCCCAACCAATTTCGGCCGCTTCCAATACGGCGACGGAAGCGCCCCGTTTGGCGGCTTCCAGTGCGGCGGAAAGGCCGGTGTATCCAGCGCCGATCACGGCAACGTCGACGCGCTGCGGTACTGTCGCTAGACTGGGTTTTTCTGATGCTGCGCGCTCGTCAACCCAACAAGATCGTCGAGCGGCAACGGCCGCTGCCAACGGAAGCTCGTTCACCACTTAAGGCATGAGGTTCGGGGGCGGCGTTTGCTCCGGCGGTGGCGGAGGTAAAGGCACTTGCGTATAGCCTGAGGGCACGTCGAAATAGGAGGCCTCGTACGGTATTTCCTTGACGGAGGTCGTTTCGTATCGGGTGGTGAGCAGGGCAGCAAGATCGGGCATGGTGGGCGTGTTGGCCGGAGCACCCGGCGGCGGCGACGGCAAATTGCTCAACCCCGGCATGTTCAGCTTGCCCACAACCCGCAGCGGCACCCGAATATGGGGCATCTGAGTCGAGCTACTCGAGTTCGTTGCTGATGCTGCTGTCGGATTGCACTGGTCCGGGATTGAAAACTCACCGTACCACGTCTCTTGGGTCTTTGTCATTCCGCCCGCACCCAGACTCATCGTTTCGACTTCTTGGTGCGCCGTCATGCCGGCAATCGTCTCCGTCTTCTCGACGGGCGCAGGGCCATTGTGACCACTGCTTGCCGCTTGCGCAAGCGCACTCGAAACAAAATTCGTCGGAGCGAGATCATCGAACGATTCGGCCGTGTACGTTTTTGCATCGTTGTTGAGCACCACTATCCGTCGCAGATCGCATTGCACGAGCGTCGTGGAGTTCAACACGTCGATTCGCGTTCGCTGCGATGACATGGTCGTTGTCATGGAGAAGCCGCCGCCGGCGTTGGCCTGTTTCAGAAAGCCGGCGGCGCGCATGGCAAAGCGCGCGCCATTGCTCGCCAGGCTTGCGCTCACGCGGCGCAGCGCGATCACGAGGGCATCGCTGTAGACGCTCAGCGCGCTTTCCTGATTGAGATGTGCCATCGCTTGCGCAATCATAGGATTTGAATCAGCGGTGGACGGTGGAGCTTGTTTCACTTGGGTGAACTGCACCGCCGTCTGCGCGTCGCTGCCCGCGGCGACCTGGCAACGGGCCGCCCACGCGAGCATGAACGCTAGGACCAACCAGGCTCGCTTCGTCGCATTCATATCACTCTCTCATGGCTGCTTTTTAGCAATCAGCCCACACGCGGTTGCGGCGTGCGGGCTGTTGACGGAGCTGAGCTTACGAAAGTGCGCGGGTTTTAGAGTCCGCCGGTTTGGGAGTTGATCTGCCCGGAGGCTTGGGACAGCACGACCGTCGCATCCAGTGACGCCAGAATCTTTGGTGTGGTGTACATGAGGACGACTCCTTTGCGATGCGAGTTTGGAATATTGTAACATCACCGCTGGGGCGAAGCCCTAGTCCGAAAGCCCCAAATGAAGACGGCAGCTACGATTCCGGGCGGACGGTCACGACGATTGCTTCGCGCAGCGCCCGCGCGCCGGGCTGCGGCTCGAGCGGCGTCACGTAGTGAAAGAATAAGCTGTCTTGGTGCATCATCAGCTGCCCTTCGTTCA
>DATGHT010000084.1:0-4538 GCA_035307865.1 Candidatus Eremiobacteraceae bacterium
GGGATGAGCCACCAGCGCAACGCCCGCACGGGCGGCCGCTGTCGCCCGATATGATAGCACGCGACGAAGATGGCCAGCACTGCAACGTATTCTAAGAAGAAATAGGCGAAGTAGAGCGGCACGCGCAGTGCGCCAACGATATTCGCCACGAGTATCGCGACCAGCGCGAGCGAGTACGAAACCCAGCCGACGCTCCAATAGAGCATGAGGCGGCGTTGCACAGAGCGCGCGATCACGTACGTCAACAGCGCGATCAGCGACGTCGCGGCAATCTGAAATACCAGTGCAACGACGCTCGTCGCGTTGAGGAGCTGGGAATACGCGGATTCCACGGTCATTTGGAATTATTATCGACCGAAACGCAGGTCCGTCGTAGGAAATTAAAGTGTGTTCTCAGTCCCGGTAAGCAAACTCCCCCGCCTTGCGTTCGGCAGCCATTGCAGCAGCTGCGGTTTGGCGACGTTTTCCAGATCGAGCAGGAACTGCTTGCGATCGAGTCCGCCGCCATAGCCGACGAGCCTGCCGTCGGAACCGATGACTCGATGGCAAGGCACGACGATAGCGATTGGGTTCGCGCCATTTGCGGCTCCCACGGCACGCGCTGAACCGGGAACGCCGAGCTCCGCAGCTAGGTCCCCGTACGAGACCGTGCACCCGTAAGGGATGCCACACAACGCCTCCCACACCTGACGTTGGAACGGGGGCCCGTGCAACTGGATGGGCAGCTCGAAGCGCGTGCGTTTACGCTCGAAATACTCGGCGAGTTGCATTTGGATTGTTCGCAGCAACTCGGCATCTTCGTGAGAGGCAGTGCTGCGATAGCCTGCTCCCCGCGCCCTCGAGTAAAAACTCAGCTCCACCATGCGCCCGTTGGACACTCGAGCGAGCAGAGGTCCTAGTGGCGTGTCAAAGATCGACGTTGCGTCAGTCATATGCGTAGTATAGCAGGGTTCGAGCGGCAGAAATATCCGGTTCTGCGGCGCGCCAAAATCTCAGCTAGGACCTCGTTCTGAGCAGTCGAACATGGGACGCGATGGCCCCATCATCTGGCACGGCTAGAGGCGAGAGCTCTTCACCTTTACCGAGCGGCACTGTAACTTTTTTTTTCAGCGACATTGAAGGCAGCACCCAGCGCTGGGAATCCTTCCGCGATGCGATGCAAGCCGCGGTCGCCCAACACGAGCGGTTGCTGCGCGCGGCGATCGAGCGCCACCACGGTTATGTTTTCAAGACCATCGGGGATGCTTTCTGTGCCGCATTCGCGACCGCCCCTGAGGCGGCACGGGCGGCGCTCGAATCGCAGACTAGCTTGGCAGCGGAAGATTTTTCCGCCGTCGGTGGGCTGCGGGTCCGGATCGGAATCCACACCGGTCACGCGGATGAACGCGACGGCGATTACTTCGGCCCCGCCGTAAACCGTGTCGCGCGGCTCATGTCGATCGGTCACGGTGGCCAAATCCTGCTGTCGGCGGCGTCACGCGCCTTGGTCGAGTCCGAATTGCCCCAGGGTGCGTCCATCCAAGATCTCGGTTCTCATCGCCTCAAAGACCTCACGAATCCGGAACAGGTTTGGCAGCTCACGATCCCCGGCGCTGCGGAAACGTTTCCACCGCTCAAGTCGCTGGATGCCCTGCCGAACAACCTCCCGATCCATCATACGAGTTTTCGTGGCCGCGAACGAGACCTGGACGACGTCAAGAAGTTGTTACGGGAACATCACTTGGTCACGCTTTTCGGACCCGGTGGCATCGGAAAAACGCGGCTGGCGCTGCAGGCTGCCGCAGAAGTGCTGGACGACTTTCCCGATGGCGTTTGGCTCGCCGACCTCGGAGCAATCTCGGACCCGGAGCTCGTGCCGAGCGTCATCGCAAAGGTGCTGGGCGTCGTGCCAGGCGAGGAACATACGGTGTCCGATGCACTCGTGCAGTGGCTCAAGCGCAAACAGCTGCTGCTCATCCTCGACAATTGCGAGCACTTGCTCGAGACGGTCACGCAGCTTGTGGATTCCATTCTCCGTACCAGTTCGGGCGTGCGGATCGTCACGACGTCGCGCCAGGCCCTTGGAATCTCCGGCGAATTTGTGTACCGGCTCGCCTCGCTTGAAATGCCCGCAGCGGTTCCTAATCTGAGCGCCGACGAGGCCTTGCGCTATGGCGCCATCGCTTTGTTTGTCGATAGAGCGACCGCTTCGGACATGCGTTTTGCGCTCACCGATGACAACGTGCCGGGCATCGCCGACATCTGCCGCCGGCTCGACGGCATACCGCTTGCGATCGAACTGGCGGCTGCGCGCGTAAAGGTCTTGAGCATTCCGAATTTGGCGCAGCGGCTGAACGAGCGCTTCAAGATCCTCACGGCGGGAAGCCGCACCGCGGTGCCTCGACAAAAGACGTTGAGTGCACTGATCGATTGGAGCTACGATCTTCTTTCCACACAAGAACGAACGCTGTTCGATCGCTGCGCCATCTTTGCGGGTGGCTTCAGCCTCGATGCCGCCAGCGCGGTGTGCGCGGGCGAGGGAGTCGACGAAGCGGACATACTCGACCTGCTCGCATCGTTGTCCGACAAGTCGCTCGTCGTCGCAGAAACCTCCGGTGAACAGGAACGTTACCGCTTCTTGGAGTCGACCCGAGCCTATGCGGTCGACAGGCTGGTCGCATCCGGAGCGCAGCCTGCCATGGCGCAACGCCACGCCCGCTATTTTTGCGATTTTGCGGTGGCCAGCGACGACCTCTATCTCCTCGAGTCGACGCAGGCTTTAGCGGTCCGCCTAGGGACGGAAGCTGACAACTTTCGTGGCGCGCTGGAGTGGTCCATCAAACGCGGGAACGACGTCGTGCTCGGCGCCACGCTCGCCGCTGCGCTCCACGTTTTGTGGAGCGACGGGGGCTTGCGCGCAGAGGGCCGCTATTGGATAGATGCCGCGCTCGCAGCCTTGGACGAATCGACGCATCCGCTGATAGCGGGCGGTTTATGGATCGCCCTGAGCCGCCTGAGCGCGGGCCAACGGCGCTACGATGCCGCGCAACGAGCAAGCCATTTGTACGAGCACAGCGATGATGGGCGCCGCAAGGCCATGGCCTTGTACCTGCTCTCCTCGGGTTGTCTGCAAACCGGGCGCATGGAGCAGGGGCTGCAGGTCTCCACACAAGCCGTTACTGATTTTCGCAAGCTCGGTATCAAAGCGGGCGAAGCTTCCACGCTTGCGAGTGGCGCGATTTTTGCTTGGTCGCTGGGTGACGTGACCTCGGCCCGCAAGCAGTTCGAGGAAGCACTCAGCTTATCACGCCACGTTCATGACGAGACCGAGCTCGCCCGCATTCGCGGTAATTTCGCCGAATTCGAATTTGCGGGTGGTAATCCTGAAAAGGCGCTGATCAACGCGCTCGAAGCGATGACCACCTATGCGCGTGGGAGGAACTTCGAATTTCTTGCGACCTATGGCAATAATAGTTCCGCCTATCGCGTGGCGTTGAACGACCTCGACGGTGCGTACGACGCCGCCTTTGAGGCGGTCGGCTTGGCGCGCGAGTCGCAATCTGCGTTCGATATCGCGGTCGGGTGTCAGCACCTCGCATTGATCGGTGCGCTGCGGGGCCACACACGGGAGGCCGCGCTCGTGCTAGGCTACGTCAACGAAAAATTTGGCGAACTCGGCATCCACCGAGAGTATACGGAGAAGTGGGGTTTCGAGAAGATCAAAGCCCTGCTGGCCGCAACCCTGTCCGCTGCCGAGCTTGACGAGTTGACAAAGCAGGGCGCCAAGCTCAGCGACGATCAGGCTATCGAGGCAGCGCTCCCGATCGCAAAACCATGAGCCTGCGCTCGGTTCTGGCATGCGCCCTCGGGCTGTCGGCGCTTTTGCCGATCGCTGCGAGCACAGGCGTGGGTTCGCAGGCACCCTTGCCCCTGCCCATCACGCCGGCGCTTCGAGAAAAAATCGATAGGCTGGCGCGGCAGGCGCTCGCAGAACAGCACTTGGCCGGCTTTTCGCTTGCGATCGCGCACGACGGGCGCATCATCTATACCCAGGGTTATGGCTATCGGATCGTTGCAAAGCAGTTGCCGGCAACGCCGAACACGATCTACAACATCGGTTCTATCACCAAGCAATTCACGGCGACGGCGGTGATGCTGTTGCAGCAGGATGGCAAACTCAACGTCGAGGACCCGGTTGCAAGGTTCATTCCGGGCCTGCCGTGGGGACGTCAGGTGACCGTGCGTCAGCTGCTCAATCATACCTCCGGCGTTCCCGACTATTTGAGCATCGTCGACAACAACAGCCTCACCATGCCCAAGATCCTCGCCGCCCTTCGTAAGACACACCTGAAATTCGCGCCCGGCAGCATCTACCAGTACAGCAACAGCAACTATATTCTTTTGGGCACCATCGTTTCCAAGGCGAGCGGAATCCCGTATGACGACTTTTTGCGGCGGCGTATTCTCCAACCGTTTGGGTTGGAGGCCACGTCCATAGGCACGACGCCGCTGTCGCTGCCGGATGGCGCCATCGGCTATACGGTCGTGAAAGGACACAC
>DATGHT010000085.1:0-2503 GCA_035307865.1 Candidatus Eremiobacteraceae bacterium
TACGAGATCCGCAACGCACTCGAGCGCTTGGCGCTGATCGGCAAGCGGGTGACGCGCGCTGCCGCGGAGGAATACGTCCGTCCGCCCGGTGACCCGAAGCTCTGGGATCTCGGCAACGCGGTTGGCCGCAGCGCGATGGACAGCGCGCTCCTGCTCGCGCGCGAGATCGTCGACCGGCCGGGAGACGAGACCGGCCCGCTGATCTGGCTGGCCGGCGATGCTCAGATCGTCTGGGAGCTGGCGCACGGCGCGACGCCGAACAGTTGGGCCGCCGCGACCGGCCAGTCACCCTTCCGCGCCATCAAGCTGTGGGATTTCGCCAAGCGCCGTTCGCCGCAGCTCGCTCGCGATAACGTCCGGCTGACGATGAAGGCGCTGGAAGATTCGCTCACGGGCAAGCGGGTTCCCGAGCAAGCACTGGATGAAGTGATCATCCGCCTCTGCTCGCAAAAATAGCAAGCCCAGATCGCTCGTCCTCACGGCAGGGTTGAGGCAAAAGATTCCATAACGCGCAGCCTTCCGGCGTTCTTTATCAGTAGAAAGGATGCTCTCATGAAGCATTTGGTGCTCAGCGCTATTGCACTCAGCTTTTTTGTCGTTGTCAGCTACGCGACAATCAATACCACGGCAGCAAGAGCGGATAGTGCCGCTCCGGCCGCTGCCGGCACACCCTCGCTCTACAAGCGGTTGGGCGGATACGATGGGCTTGCCGCTGTGACCGACGATTTCATCGGCCGGTTGGTACGCGATCCGCAATTGAGCAAGTTTTTCGTCGGCTTGAGCGACGACTCCAAGGCGCGCGTGCGGCAGCTCTTCCTGGACGAATTGTGCGCTGCGAGCGGCGGACCGTGCCTCTACATCGGCAGAGACATGAAGACCGCCCATAAGGGTTTGAACATCAATGAAGCAGAGTGGAATGCGGCCGGCGCCGATCTCACGGCGACGTTCGACAAGTTCGGCGTCAAACAGCGCGAGCGTGACGACCTGGGAGCGATCCTTGCGAAAGTAAAGCCGGACATCGTCACGGCGAAGTAATCAAAAAATCGACCTCGCCGGCGGCCAGCCGCACGAGACAAAGGTCGGCCGCCGTGCGCGCGGCTCACATGGGATTGCGCCGTCGCGGCAGAACAGAGAGCTACGTGTCCGATTCTTACCAGTCCCCCTTTTCCTGGCGCTACGGCCGGCCCGCGATGCGCGCCTTGTTTTCCGAGCAGACCAAGCGGCGCATGTGGCGCCGCTTGTGGTTGGCGCTTGCGCAGTCGCAAGCGGCGGCAGGCTTGGTCAGCGAAGCCGAGGTCGCGGATCTGCGCCGCCACGTCGACGAGGTGGACATCGAGGCGGCTCACGCCATCGAGCGCGACATCGGGCATGATTTGATGGCCGAGCTGCGCGTTTTCGCTTCCCAAGCAAAGATCGGTGGAGGAAAACTCCATCTCGGCGCCACTTCCATGGACGTAGAAGACAACGTCGAGATCGCGCGCATGAAGGTGGCGCTGTCGATGCTCGTCAGCAGCATCGCCGACATCTTGCAGGCATTCGCCGAGCAAATCGAACGCTACGCCGCCCGCCCCTGCATGGCGTACACGCATTTGCAAGCCGCCGAACCCACGACGCTTGGTCTTCGTTTCGCGCTTTGGGCGCAGGACATGCTGCTCGACTTTGAGGAGCTGGGCCGCATCGCGCGCTGGCTCCCAAGCAAGGGACTGCGCGGCGCGGTCGGCACCTCGGCGTCATACGCGGCCCTGTTGCAAGGCACGTCGAAGTCGCCGGCGGCCCTCGAACGGGACGTCCTCGACGCGTTCGACCTGACCGCGCTTGCGGTGAGCGGCCAGACCTACACGCGCAAACTCGACTACGCCGTGCTCACGGCGCTCGCGGGCTTCGCGGCCTCCTGCGCTAAATTCGCCTTTGACGTGCGCATTCTCGCGAGCAGCCCGTTCGGCGAGCTGGGCGAGCCCTTCGGCGCCAAGCAAGTCGGTTCGTCCGCCATGCCTTTCAAGCGCAATCCCGTCTTGTGCGAACGGATCGACTCGCTCGCGAGATTGCCGGCGGCCAACGCACAGGTCGCCTGGGAGAATGCCGCGGTGAACCTGCTGGAGCGTACGCTGGACGATTCGGCGAACCGCCGCAGCATTATCCCGGAGACGTTCCTCGCGGTCGATGAGATCGCCACGCTCGTGCATAAGGTCGTGACCGGTTTGCGTGTGGACGAAGCGCGGATCGATCAGAACCTGCGACGCTTCGGCCCGTTCGCTGCCATCGAGGCGGTCTTGATGGCGGCCGCCAAGCGAGGCGCAGATCGCCAGCTGCTGCACGAACGTTTGCGCGATGCGAGCATGCGAGCTTGGGCGGCGCTCGAAAAGGGAGACGCGAATCCCTTGCTGGATTTACTGTCGCAAGACAGCGAGCTCGCCCGCTATCTGTCGAAAGAAGAGATCGCTTCGCTGATGCAGGCCGAACGCCACATCGGCACCGCGGCCGAGCAAGCGAAGGCGTTTGCCGG
>DATGHT010000086.1:0-4738 GCA_035307865.1 Candidatus Eremiobacteraceae bacterium
GAAAGAGACGGCTTGAAAGGCTCCGATGGGTCGCCCGAATTGAAAACGATCGCGCGCGTAGCGTTGCGACGTCTCCAGGCACGCTGCTAAAATGCCCACAGCTTGCGCGGCGATGCCGAGCCGTCCGGTCCCTAGTCCCGCGAGCGCGATCTTATAACCGGCACCGGCCTCGCTCAGCAGATGGGATGCAGGCACTTTGGCATCTTCGAAGATCAAGTCGACAGTATTGGATGAGTGGATCCCCAGTTTGCTGATGGGATCGCTGAAGTGCAATCCCGGCGTGTCGCGGTCCACCAAAAACGCGGAGATCCCCTTTGGGCCGGGTTCGCCCGTGCGTACGAACACCACCAAGGCTTTTGCGTAGCCGCCATTCGTGACCCATTGCTTGGTGCCGTTCAACACGTAGTGATCGCCCTGAAGGCGCGCGCGGCTGCGCAACCCCGACGCATCCGAGCCCGATTCCGCTTCCGTCAACGCAAATGCGCCGAGCCATTCACCGGCACACATCTTGGGCAGGTACGCGCGTTTGATTTCTTCGCGTGCGAACGTCTCGATGATGCGCGTGATGAGACCGGCGTGGACCGAAACGGTCACGCCGACGCCGGCGTCGGCTTTGCTCAGCTCTTCTAGGGCAAGCACCGTGCTCAGCGTGTCGAGCGCGGCGCCGCCGTATTGCTCCGACACGGACATGCCCATAATGCCGTTGTCGCCAAGCTTCGTGAACAGCTCCACCGGGAACGTCTGGTTCTTATCCCAGACAGCCGCATGCGGCAAGATCTCGCGCCTGGCGAATCGCGCCACCATGTCGCGAACGGCTCTTTGCTCGTCGCTGAATTCAAACTGCATGCGTCGTGGCGCTCTCCGGGCTCGAGTAGGAGTAAAATCCCCGTCCAGACTTGCGGCCTAAATACCCCGCGGCTACCATCTTCTTCAACAAGGGACACGGCCGGTACTTGGGGTCGCTGAAGCCTTCGTACAAGACCTGCATGATGGCGAGGCACGTATCCAAGCCGATGAAGTCCGCCAACTCCAGGGGACCCATCGGGTGGTTCATCCCCAGCTTCATGACGGTGTCGATGGCTTCCGGGCTGCCCACTCCTTCCATGTGCGCGAACATAGCTTCATTGAGCATGGGCATCAAGATGCGGTTGCTCGCGAACCCCGGGTAATCGTTGATCTCGACCGCGGTTTTGCCGAGCTGCTCGGCAAAGCGATGGACGAATGCGAAGGTCTCATCGGACGTCGCCAGACCTCGAATGATCTCGACGAGCTTCATCACCGGGACCGGGTTCATGAAGTGCATGCCGATGACTTTGTCGGCGCGCTTGGTCGCCGCGCCCAAGACGGTGATGGAGATTGACGAAGTGTTGCTGGCGAGCACTGTGGTTGGCGGCAGTGACGCATCGAGTTTCTTGAAGATCTCGATTTTGAGCGCCGTGTTTTCGGAGGCGGCTTCAATGGCGAGCTCGGCGTCCAAGCGTTGCTCGATACCGTGCTGAGCCAGAATGCGCGCTTCGATGTCGCGCGCACCGCCTTGCTCGAGCTTGCCTTTCTCAACGAGGCGCGCCAGGTTTCGGACGATCGCCGCCTGTCCGCGCTGGAGTGAGGCGTCATCCACGTCGGTCAGGAGCACGATATGGCCCGCGGCAGCGCACACTTGAGCGATTCCGCTTCCCATTTGGCCCGCGCCCACAACCAACACACGCATAGAGCCGCATTCGTGCTGGAGCGCCAAGCGCGCCTCTAAAAAAGGCTCGCGGTCACTCCCAACGCGGGGCAAAAAAAAAGGCCGCCAAAATGACGGCCTCACGTGCGCGTTTGTCGATCGATTACCCTAATTGATACCTTGCTCGCGGGGTTTTCGCGAGCCGGTCATCCCGGCGGCGGCAACGCCGGATCTCCGCAGAACCGGCCGCCCAATGCCAATCGTCAAACCGCTATAGAAGGATAGCACCCGGCCGCAGAACGGTTCAAGGCAACGGGTGTTCGTCGACCCTGATGAGTCCGTCCCCATGACCGGAATTCTTGCAGCGCGGGCTCAGAATGTGGCCTGGATTGGTGCCAAGGACCCAACCCCCGTCCTATGGCGCGGTCCGAAAAGTTGCCGGCTAAGCTTTGCGCTGGTGGATCACGAGTTGGTTTCCCTCGGAATCCTCGCCGATTGCCATGAAACACATGGGGTCATCCATGGGGTCGCCAATCGTTACGCCGCGGGAGCGCAGCTCGGCGACCGCCTCGCGCGCGTCCTCGACGGCGAACATGATTCCGTTTCCGCGCTCCCAAGGCCGGTTCGCCCCGGCGGGGTCCCAGAGCTCGAACGCCGAGCCGTCGGGGAGTTCGAACTCGGCTCCCTGCTTACCGATCGTCGCCAGCGGCAATTCCAGCACATCGCGGTAGAACGCGATCGCACGCGCGAGATCTTTGACCATATACGTGTGAACGTCGATGCCTCGTATGTTCATGCAACGTGAATTCAACGACCGCTTTGCAATTCTGTCTTGCCGGCGGTTTCCCAGGCCGTTGGCTGATTCGTCTTGCTGTCAACTGCCGGATAGTCGCCCTAACTTGAGGCACACCAGCACAACCATAAGTAGGAAGTACGACAGGGTGATGCTCTCGGCACGCACGATGACGTCCGAACGCCAGCGGCCGCGCTGTTGCTGCTGCATCAGTGGCTTGCTCGCCGGCACGATGCGCGGGACCTGTCCGCGATAGCGCCGATACTCGCCGCCGAATTGCTGCTCGAGATAGCGCTCTTCCAAAGGCACGATGACCCCGTACACGCCGCCGATGAGCACGATCACGCACAGCAACATAGCGGCAGCGACCCAGAGCGGAACGCGGCCAGAAAACGCGGTCCAAAAACCGAGTGCGATGATCGCGTTGCCGACGTATAAGGGATTGCGCATGCGGCTGTAAGGACCGGCGGTGACGAGCTGTGGAGCGGTGACGACGTTCGCGCGCGTGGTGACCCCTGAGTAGCCCACCGCCCAAATACGCAGCATCTCGCCTGCGGCGGCGACGACGATGCCGATGATGGCGCTCTCGAGCGACGGCCGCCCAAAGACGATCAGCACGAGCGCGATGGGGACGAGCAACAGACCCCGGTTTTTGAAGACTAAGTCTTTCCACGAGCGCGTCGTTTGCTCAGCAGGCATAGTATGCCAACAAATCGCGGAGCGTGCGCCGCAGCTCGATTTCCGGCTGCCAGCCGACTTCGCGCTTGATGCGCCCAGGATCCCCGACCAACAGCGGCGTCTCGGCCGCTCGCAAGAGCGCGTGATCCTGGATGGTCTCGACATCGATACCGGCCAGTTCGATCAATTCGTCGAGCAGCTGCCGCATGCTCCGCTCGTGTCCGCTGCACACGTTATACACGGCCCCGGACTGGCCGCGTTCTGCTAACGCGACATAGGCGCGGACGACGTCACGCACGTCGGTGATGTCACGCCGCGGTTCGAGCGCCCCGACGCGAATGTGAGGTGGACGGCGCCGCGCCCTCACTTCAGCAATCTGTTTGGCGAAGGCCGCGAGTGCGAAGCGAGTGCTTTGTCCGGGACCGGAATGGTTGAACGAGCGTGTGGCGATGACGCGGCACCAACCGCTTTGCGCATATTGCAGTGCGATGATCTCAGCCGCGGCCTTCGAGGCTGCATAGGGATTGCGCGGGTCGAGCGGCGCGTCTTCGCGCAGCGGCATCGACTCGGGGCTCTTGACGCCGTAAGCATCGGAAGAGCCGACGACCAGGACGCTGGCATGAGGAGCGCAGCGGCGAGCGGCCTCCAGCACGTTGAGCGTGCCGCTGACGTTCGTCTCGATCGTTTCGAGCGGGTGCGCGATGCTCTCCGGCACGGACGATTGCGCCGCGAGGTGAAATAGGAAATCGGGGCTGGCCGCTTTGAAAATCGCCTTTGCCTGCTCGAGGTTGGAGAGATCGAGAGTACGCCAGGTAACCTGCGCCGCGCTGTCCGGAGCGAGCGTCGTCAGGGCGGGTGTTGCTCCGCGGATGAGACCCGTTACCTCAAAGCCTTCATCGAGCAGCAATCGCAGCAACCACTGGCCGACGAAACCGTCGGCCCCGGTCACCGTCGCGCGCTTCAAGGTTGGCCGCGCGTGATGCGCTCGAGATCGGCGTCAACCATCCGCTCGATCATCGTCTGAAACGGCACGCTTGGAGCCCAGCCGAGCTTCTTGCGCGCTTTCGCGGCGTCGCCCACGAGCAGATCGACCTCCGCAGGCCGGATGAATGCCGGGTCGGTGACGACGTGCTTGCGCCAGTCCAAGCCGGCGTGGCCGAACGCAACCTCCACCAGCTCCTGGACGCTGCGCGTTTTGCCGGTCGCGATCACGTAGTCATCCGGTTGCGGCTCTTGCAGCATGAGCCACATCGCGCGCACGTAATCGGGCGCATAGCCCCAGTCGCGCCGCGCGTCGAGGTTCCCCATGCGCAACTCTTTGGCTTTCCCAAGCTTGATGCGCGCGACCGCGTCGCTGACCTTGCGAGTGACAAACTCCAAACCACGGCGCGGCGAGTTGTGGATGACGCACTCCCCCACGCCGGCGTGGAACCGCCCGGATGTTGTGGTGAAGTCGTAGAGCCAGCCGTCAAATTCGGGAAGCGGCGTCACCTGTTTTACTTCGGTGAGATCCGGGCGCAGGTGCCGTCCCTTGCCGGTGACGAGTGGGGTGCGCAAGTTTAGCGCAAAGCAGGGGCCAGGTCGATCGGCCGGCCCATGAT
>DATGHT010000087.1:0-4570 GCA_035307865.1 Candidatus Eremiobacteraceae bacterium
GCCGCCACCAAGTCGTTGCGGCGCAAGATCGTGCCCAGTGAGGTCTTGAGCGCTGCGGCAGTCGCTTGCTTGTGATCGCCACGCGCCGAGCGCCGGCCGTTTGCGGGGTACGATGCAGCCCGCTCTCCGAATTCAACGTACAGCAGAGGAATGGCCCGGCCGTGCGCGGCCGCCTGCTTTAGTTGTGGTGCGATGGTTGCGAGCTCGGGGATGCGCGAGGCGAGCGCGCGCCGCTCGGGCGCGCTCATGATTGCGGTGCGGTGAACTTATATCCGAGACCGTGCACGGTGTGCAGGTAGCGAGAATGCGCGGCCGGGTCGCCCAGTGCACGCCGGATGCGGCGCACGTGGACGTCGACGGTGCGCGGATCGCCCTCGAAATCGTAACCCCATACGGCCTCGATCAACTGGTCGCGCGTGAAGACGTGACCTTCGTTGCGCGCGAAGAGCCATAGCAAATCGAACTCGCGCGGCTTCAGGCGCACGCTCTTGCCGTCGGCTGTGACTTCGCGGCGGTCGGCATCGACGCAGATCGTGCCGACGGTGCGGCGCTGCGCGGATGGCGGCATCGTCACGCCGCTGCGGCGCATCACGGCCCGGACGCGCGCCACGAACTCGCGCGGCGAGAACGGTTTGGGAATGTAATCGTCGGCCCCGATCTCCAAGCCAACCACGCGATCGACTTCGTCGTCGCGCGCGGAGACGACGATCACGGGCGCGGTACTCTCCTTGCGCAGCGCGCGGCACACTTCAAAACCATCCAACCCGGGCAGCCCGATATCGAGCACGACCAAATCCGGGTCATGTTCGCGCGCGCGGCGCAGACCAGCCGGACCATCGGCCGCGGTGACGACGCTGAAGCCTTCCGCGCGCAGCGATCCTGCCAACAGCTCTGCCACCGCCGGTTCGTCTTCGACAACCAGCGCGCAGCCGCGCGTCGCGATGTCGCTCACGGCTTTTTTCATGACGAGATCGCGGCGACGGCCGCCATCAACGGACCGCCTGTGCCGTTGCGCCGGTATGAGTGAAACATCTCGGGATGGCAGCGCGTGCACGCCGTTGAAACCGCCACCGCATCCGCCGGAATCCCTTGCTGCGCGCACGCAGCCGCGATGGCTGCGCTTAGATCGAGCGCGACGCTGTCCGTCCGCCGGCGCGCGACCCTCAGCCGTTCGGGCGGCAGCAGCGCTCCTGGGATCGCCGAAAAGTGCTGCGCCACCTCTGGACCAATCTCAAAGCAGCACGCTTGCAAGTGCGGTCCTACGGCCACGGCGATGTGCCCGCCATTTCCGACCGCCGCGCAAGCGCCTTCAACGATTCCGGCAGCGACACCGCGCCAGCCGGCATGCACGAGCGCAATTCTCCCCGAGTGGCGATTCGCAAACCAAAGCGGAGCGCAATCCGCTGCTTTCACCAGCAGTCCAACTTCTGGCGACGAGGTCCACATGCCATCCGCGTCCGGTTGCGCGGCGTCCTCCGCTGCGGTCACCTGCACTAGGCGCGTGCCGTGCACTTGGTTGCAGCCGCGCAACCCGCGCACGGGCATGCATCCCCAGCGCTGCAGCCATGCCTGGGTGGCGCCTTGGTCGCGCGCGTTGCTCTGGGCCGTGCTCATGAGCGCGGTGCACAGGCCCCCCGCCAACGCGGGACCGACGATCGCGGCATCATGCTCATCGCGTCGCCAATACGAAAAGCCGCCGCCCAGATCGATTTGCGCCCGGGGCGGCGACGCCACGGTCACGCCAAGTCCTCAAGCGCGCCAAGCTCCGGTCCTTCTCGGGCGCGTTTGCGAACGACGCGTGCGATGGCCGGCGCGCCGTAGCCCATGGTCTGCAGGCGCCGCGCGAGCCGGTCGAGCCGATCCCCCGGCCGCGTCGCTTCGAGCTTGCGCAGGGCGCGCTCGATGCGCTCGTCTTCGTCGCCGCCGATTTCATCCAGGACGTCACGCGCGATGTCGTTGTCCACGCCCTGCCGGATGAGATCGCGCAGCAGCCGCAACGGTCCGACCGGCCTGCGCTCCAGGATGCTCTTGACATAGAGTTGCGCGAAGGTGCGATCGTCGAGATAGC
This sequence comes from Candidatus Eremiobacteraceae bacterium, assembly GCA_035307865.1. Taxonomy (GTDB): domain Bacteria; phylum Vulcanimicrobiota; class Vulcanimicrobiia; order Eremiobacterales; family Eremiobacteraceae; genus JALYZS01. The sequence continues at coordinate 2,069 of DATGHT010000087.1, forward strand.
GCCGGCGCTCGCACTCCGCCACGGCTTCTCTTACCGCGTCTGGCGCAAAACCGCGATCGCGCAGCTTTTTACCTAACTGCGCTTTTGTGAGGCGCTTGGCGGCGAGCAGCCGAACGGCAACGCCGAAAACGGGCTTCGAACCCGGCGGCCGCGCGCCGTCCGGATTATCCATGACTCTCGAGCTACTCTGAAACGACGGCGTAGCGTGCGGCGCCGTTTTCAACCGGGCTGCCGCCCTGACGCACCAGCAAGGCGCGAATCTTGGCTTCGATCTCGTCGGCTGTTTCCGGGTGCTCCTCTAAGTATGCCTTGGCATTTTCGCGGCCTTGGCCGATGCGAGTGTCGCCGTAGGTGTACCAGGAACCGCTCTTGCCCACGATCTCGTGCTTGAGGCCCAAGTCGATGAGATCGCCCGTGCGGCTGATCCCCTTGCCGTACATGATGTCGAACTCGGCTACTTGGAAAGGCGGCGCGACTTTGTTCTTGACGACTTTGACGCGCGTTCGCGAGCCGACCGGATCCGTGCCCGATTTGATTTGCTCGAGCTTGCGAATATCGAGCCGTACGGAGGCATAAAACTTCAACGCCCGGCCGCCGCTCGTCGTCTCGGGATTGCCGAACATGACGCCGATCTTTTCGCGAATCTGATTGATGAAGATCATCGTCGTGCGCGACTTGCTGATGGCCGCGGTCAGCTTGCGCAGCGCTTGCGACATCAACCGTGCTTGCAGGCCGACATGCGAATCGCCCATGTCGCCCTCGATCTCCGCGCGCGGCACGAGTGCCGCCACCGAGTCGATCACCACGACGTCCACCGAGTTCGAGCGCACCAGCATCTCGGCGATGTCGAGGGCTTGCTCGCCCGTATCGGGCTGCGACACCAAGAGGTCGTCGAGTTCGACGCCCAGATTTTGGGCATAGGCGGGGTCAAGCGCGTGTTCCACGTCGATGAACGCAGCCACGCCGCCCGCTTTTTGGGCTTCGGCAATGACATGGAGCGTCAAAGTCGTCTTACCGGACGACTCCGGGCCATAGATCTCAACCACCCTGCCGCGCGGCAGGCCGCCCACGCCCAGCGCCACGTCCAAGGCGATGGAACCCGTGGAAATGGTCTCGATCTGCAAGCTGGCCGCCGCTTCGCCCAGCTTCATGATGGAGCCCTTACCGAATTGGCGCTCGATCTGCGCCAAGGTGTTTTCCAGGGCTTTGTCTTTATCTTTATCCTTTTCTTTGTCTTTATCGGCCAACGTGATCTCCTCGGTTGGGCGTGCACGGCCCGGCTGCGAATGACAAGCTAAAACAGCGCCTCGACGTAACCGCGCGGATCGAACGGTCGCAACTGATCCACCTTTTCGCCGAAGCCCACATACTTCACCGGCAGATCGACTTGATCCATGATGGCGACGATTATCCCGCCCTTGGCGGTGCCGTCTAGTTTGGTGAGCACAATGCCCGTGACATCCGTCGCCTCGTGAAACAGCCGCGCTTGCGATAACGCGTTCTGGCCCGTACTCGCATCCAAGACCAGCAGCGTTTCGTGGGGCGCTCCTTCGACTTCGCGCGCGATTATCCGCCGGATTTTTTTCAATTCTTCCATGAGATTGTGTTTGGTCTGCAAGCGTCCTGCCGTGTCGATGAAGACGACGTCGGTGCCGCGCGCTTTCGCGGCCGCCAAGCCATCGAACACGACTGCCGCCGGATCTGCGCCCTCTTTGTGCCGCACGATTTCGACGCCGGCTCGTTGCGACCAGATCGCCAGCTGTTCGGCAGCAGCCGCGCGGAATGTGTCGGCGGCGATGAGCAGCACCGAATGGCCGCGCTTGCGTTCCTGCGCCGCGAGCTTGCCGATCGTGGTGGTTTTACCCGAGCCGTTGACACCGATGACCAGCACGACGTGCGGTTTGGAACCGATCGGCACCGGTTGCATGCGGGGATGCTGCATGTAATCGGCCACGTCGGCGCGGAACACCCGCAGCACCTCGTCCGCGGTGCGTAAGTTTTGCTGCTGCGCCGCCAGTTTGAGTTGTTCGACGATTTTTTCGGTCGTCGCGACCCCAAAGTCGGCGCTGATGAGCGTCTCTTCTAGCCGCTCCCAGAACTCGTCGTCAACGAGCTGGCGCCCCAGCAGCGCATTGAGGTGGCCGGCGAGCTGGTTGCGCGATTTCGCGAGCCCGTCGCGCAGCGAAGAGAGCCATTGCATGGCGCCGCAATTTCGAAGCCTCGGGAAGCGGACCTCTAAACTGGAACGTTAGCCGCTGGCGGCGCGCGGCGTGCCCGGATGGTGATGCGTGTGCGGGGCCTGCGGCTTTTTGCGGACGTACTTTTGCTTGATGGTCGGGTCGCCTTCGCGGTAACCCATATCCATTTGCAGCGTGCGCAGCTTCGAGCGCAGGCGGATGACTGCTTGCGCGTGGATTTGCGAGACGCGCGATTCGGAAACTTCCAAGACGTTCTTGATGTCTTTCAGCGTCAAGCCTTCGAAGTAGTAAAGGCTGATGACGG
>DATGHT010000088.1:0-2045 GCA_035307865.1 Candidatus Eremiobacteraceae bacterium
CAAAGGCGTGTCGAGCTCGTCCGGGCGGACAAACGCTCCGGCCGCGCCGCCGAGCAGCACGGCTTGCAGCGGCCTGCTGCCCGCCACACCGCCGGCAAGCTCGAGGAGCTCGCGCAGCGTCGTTCCAAACGCAACCTCGTACAGACCGGGGCACGCGATGTTGCCCGAAAGGCAGAAGAGTTTTGTCCCCGTCGAATCGGGTGTGCCAACCGATGCGAACGCCGCACCGCCATGCAGCACGATATCCAGGACATTGACGAGCGTCTCCACATTGTTGACGATGGTCGGCTTTCCGAACAAGCCCTTTTGCACCGGAAACGGCGGTTTGTTGCGCGGTTCGCCTCGATAGCCTTCGATCGAGTTGAAGAGCGCGGTCTCTTCGCCGCAAATGTACGCGCCTGCGCCTCGGCGCAGCTCGATATCGAACGCGAAGCCGCTTCCGAGAATGTCATTCCCCAGCAAGCCGTTCGCACGCGCTGCATCGACCGCGGCGGCCAAGCGCCGCGACGCGAGCGGGTACTCGCCGCGGACATACGCATAGCCGCGCTCGCAGCCGCCGGCAAATGCTGCGATCGTCATCGCCTCGATGATGGCGTACGGATCGTATTCCATCAGCACGCGATCTTTGAATGTGCCGGGTTCCGATTCGTCGGCGTTGCACACGAGATAGTGCGGGCGCGCCGCCTCCGCCGCCACCGCCTCCCATTTGCGTCCCGTCGGAAAAGCTGCTCCGCCGCGGCCGACCAATTTCGATGTGGTGATTTCGGCGATGACGCCCTTCGGACCGAGCCCGAGCGCGCGCCGCAGCGCAGCATAACCGCCCGCTGCGCGATACGATTCCAGGCTCGAGGGATCAACTCGGCCGATTCGCTGCAGCAGCCGCAACTGCGGCTGGCCGGTCTGCGGCAAAGCCAGGGAAACTTGCGGCAGAGGTTCACCGTTCAGTGCGGCGCTTGCGCTCGCGGCCGTGACCGGTGCCAAAGCGGCTTCGCGCGACTGCGCCCCGGACGTCGCGAGCAGCGCGGCCGGCGCGCGTTCGCACAATCCCAAGCAGGGGCTGCGCAGCCAACACGCCTGCCCAGCGGCGACAGGCTGGCCGGACGGGCCTAGCGTCCGCGCGAGTTCGGCGCATACCTCAGCTGCGCCGTTCGCCAAGCACGCGATGTCGTCGCACACATGCAGTACGACCGGCGGCCGCGGCTTCAGCGAGAAGAGCGCGTAGAAGCTCGCAACCCCGTAGGCTTCCGCCGGCGGCACATCCAGTCGCCTGCAGACATAGTTCAGCGCACCTTCGCTGATCCAACCGATTCTACCGGACAGTGCGTGCAACACCGGCAAGAGCAACGTGCGCCGGCTCCCGCTGGCGCCGTCGCCGAAGGCGACATGGCTCTCGGATGCGTTCGCATGATCGGCGCCTTCCCACGCGGATGGAGGCGGGCCAAGCAACCCATCGACCGCCGCTCGCTCAGTCGGCGTAGCTTCGGCATTGGTGAAATGAAGGTCCAAGCTTATCGTCCTGTTGCAGGCTGGAGCTGGGAGATCTTTTCGATGCGGATCGCAGACGCTTTGAACTCCGCCGTGCCCGACTTCGGATCGTTGGCTTCAATGGTGAGCACGTTGGTCGGCACGTCGAAATGAAAGGTCATGAACGCAAGTCCCGGCCGCAGGCTTGAATCCAACCGTACCGGCGCTTCGACGGTTCCGCGCCGCGAGATGACCCGCACGATCTCACCGTCCGAAACTTGGTAACGCTGCGCATCCGCAGGCGAGAGATCGAGGCTTTCGCCGCGCCGTAAGGGCGAGCTGTACTCGCCGCTTTGCACACCGGAATTGAATGAATCGAGACGGCGGCCGGTTGTCAGCAAGAGCGGATACTCGGGCGTCAGTGGATCGACCGGTCCTTCCTGTTCGACGACGTTGAACGGCGCCAACGGTCCTCGCACCGGCTCTTCCCAAAGCCGGGCGTGCAAGAAGAGTTCACCAGGATGATGCTCATCGTAACACGGCCAACGGAGGCCGTCGTTTTCTTCCAAGCGTCGATAGCT
>DATGHT010000089.1:0-4205 GCA_035307865.1 Candidatus Eremiobacteraceae bacterium
TGCTCCGCTGCGAGGAACGGCACGCTAGTTAATGGAAAGAACAAGTCCAGTCATTAGGTTAAGAGAAAGGAGTTGACAAAATGGACGCGTTGGTCATCGTGCTCCTCGTGTTGATCCTCCTCGCTGTGACCGGCCATCTCCGCCTGTAACGGAGTTCCGATCAACAATTAGCGTCAACGCGGGAAGGCCCAAGGGATAGCCGTCATGCGGATCCTCGTGACCGGCGGTGCTGGTTTTATCGGCTCTCACATCGTTGATGCATTCGTCGAGGCCGGCCACGAAGTAGCGATCATCGACTCCTTCTGGCCCCACGGCGGCGGCCGCCGCGCGAATGTCAACACAAACGCGCGCTTGTTTGAGATAGACATCCGTGATGGTGGTGCGGTCGCGGATGTTTTTTCATCTTTCAAGCCCACCTATGTCAGCCACCACGCCGCTCAACACAGCGTTGCGATCTCCACCCAAGACCCGCTCTACGATGCCGACGTCAATGTGAAGGGGCTACTGACGATTCTGACCCTCGCGGCCGAGCATAGGGTAAAGAAGGTCATTTTCGCCTCTTCGGCCGCCACCTACGGCACGCCGCAATACCTCCCCGTCGATGAAAAGCATCCGCAAGTCCCGGAGTCTCCGTACGGGATCACAAAAATGGTTGCGGAGCATTACTTGCGATACTTCTCGAGCGCCCACGATCTGGCGTTCAGCGCCCTGCGCTATGGCAACGTGTATGGGCCGCGCCAAGATCCAAACGGCGAAGCCGGTGTTATCGCGATTTTCGCTGCGCGCATCCTCAAGGGTGAATCAATCCGGATCGACTGGGATGGCGAACAGCAAAAGGACTACGTTTACGCCGGCGATATCGCGCGCGCGAACCTGTTGGCCTTGGATCGCGGGAACGGCGAAGCGATCAACGTCGGCACGGGTGTGAGCACGTCGGTCAACGCCTTACACCGCTTGATCGCCGATGCTGTCGGTCGTGACGTGGACGTCGTACACGCGCCCAAGCGGCCGGGCGACATCTACAAATGCATCTTTGCAATCGAGAAGGCGAAGCACGAGCTGGACTGGCAGCCGCAAACGCAGTTGAGTGCGGGCATCGCAAAGACCGTAGAATTTTTTCGCACAGCCGTCAACCAGGATTCGCGACCTCGTTGACCACGATATTCAAGAGCCGGTCTTGAACGTACACAAGCTTGCGGATACTTTTTCCCTCTAGTTGCGCGCGCACCGTCGCTACAACGCGCGCTTGAGCGAAGGCCGATTCTTTGTCCAACCCCGGCGGCGCCTCAATCGATGCGCGACGTTTGCCGTTCACTTGGATGACAATCGTGACCAGCGTTCGCTGCAGCCAGCGCGGATCGTAGTCCGGCCACGGCTGCTCGTGGATGCTTCCCGATCGCCCGGTTCGCTCCCACAACTCTTCGGTGATATGCGGCGCGAAGGGTGCGAGCAGCAGCAAAAGCGTTTGGAGGGAATCCGCAAAGACCGCAGATTCGCCCGGTTTTTCCACGGTCGATGCGAACGTTTCGAGATCGTTGAGCAACGTCATGATGAGGGCAACGCTCGTGTTAAGGTGCATGCGATCGCCGATCTCGTCGCCGATCTGTTTGATCTTCGCGTGGACGCTGTGGCGTAGCGCCGCTTCTCCCGCCGTTACGTTTGTACCATTCGATGCACGGTGACGGGCCTGCTTCCGAAGCGCTTCCGCGTGCGTCAGCACCAACCGCCAGATCCGCTGCAGCGTTCTGGTCGCGCCCGCAATGCCGGTCGTCGACCAGGGCACGTCGGCTTCCGGCGGCGCCGCAAACATTTCGAAAAGACGCAGGGCATCTGCGCCGTAGGTCGCGACGGCGTCGTCGATGGCGATGGTGTTACCGCGCGACTTGCTCATCTTCTCGTGATTCTCGCCTAGCACCATGCCTTGATTGAACAGACGCAAAAACGGCTCGTCGCCGGGCACAAGCTTTTCCTCAGCGACAACCTTGTAGAAAAACCTGGCATACATGAGGTGCAAGATTGCGTGTTCGATGCCGCCGATGTAATGGTCGACGGGGGCCCAATAGTTCGCCCCATCGACTTCCCAGGGCGCACGTTCGTCGTGCGGATCCAGGTAGCGCAAGTAGTACCATGAGGAACACATGAACGTGTCCATCGTTTCCGCTTCGCGCCTCGCCGGGCCGCCGCACTTGGGACAGGTCGTGTTCATGAACTCCGGCACGTGTTCGAGCGGACTGCCTTGCGTGCTGCTGAGAGGAACGTTTTCGGGCAGGAGCACGGGGAGTTGCTCGGCCGGCACGGGCACATAGCCGTCTTTTTCGCAATAGACCATCGGGATAGGCGCACCCCAGTAGCGCTCGCGCGAAATAAGCCAGTCGCGCAGCTTGTAGTGCACCGTCGGCTTGCCGCCGCCGAGCGTGACGAGTCTCTTGGTCATTTCCGCACGGACGTCGGCGCTGGGCTTACCGCTGAACTCGGCGCTGTTCACGAGCACGCCGTCATCGGTGAACGCGCTCTCCGGTTCGACATCGCCCGGTCCGGTTTTTCCGGGAGCAACGATGACGATGCGAACCGGCAATCCTCGCGCTTGGGCAAACTCGAAGTCGCGCTGATCGTGTGCCGGCACCCCCATGACAGCGCCGCTGCCATATTCAGCGAGCACGTAGTTCGTCACCCAAATGGGGATGCGCTCGCCGCTCAGCGGGTTGGTCGCATAGCCGCCCGTGAAAACGCCCTGTTTCCCCATCATCTGCAAGTCCAGTTCGCTCTTGTTCTTGAGACTGGCGATGAACTCGCGCGCCGCCTTCCCTTCGGCGGTCTTTTCAATGATAGGGCCGACGAGCGGGTGCTCCGGCGCGAGCGCAAGGTAGGTGGCGCCGAAGATCGTGTCGATGCGCGTCGTGAAGACGTCGATGCGCGCATCCATGCCGACGACGTCAAAAGAACAGGTCACTCCTTGACTGCGTCCGATCCAGTTCCGCTGCATCGTTTTGACGCGGTCCGGCCACTGCGTCAAGTTGTCGAGGCCGGCCAGCAGCTGGTCGGCATATTGTGTGATGCGGAAGAACCACTGCTTGAACGTCCGGCGCTCCACCGCTGAACCGCAGCGCCAGCAGACGCCACCCTCGGCTTGCTCGTTCGCCAGCACCGTTTGATCTTGGGGACACCAATTCAGCGTAGCTTCGGCTTTGTACGCCAGCCCCTTGCGATACATGAGCAAGAACAGCCACTGCGTCCAGCGGTAATAATCCGGCGAAGACGAGTTTATCTCTCGCGACCAGTCGTAAGACGTTCCCAGCTTTATCAGCTGCGCGCGCATATTCGCGATGTTGGCATTCGTCCAGTCCCGCGGATGTAGTCCGCGCGCGATTGCTGCCACTTCGGCGGGCAGTCCGAACGCATCCCAGCCCATCGGACGCAGCACGTTGTAGCCGCGCATGCGCATGAAGCGGCCGACGACATCTCCCAGCGTGTAGTTGCGCGCGTGCCCGACGTGCAGATCACCGCTCGGATACGGCAGCATCTCGACCAAATAGAATTTCTGCTTGTCAGCCCGCTCCGCGGTTTCGTACTGCCGCCGTTTCTGCCAAATGGCTTGCCACTTCGGTTCGATCGTCTGCGGCGTATAGGCTGGGACCTCAGCGGATACCATGCGCGTTATTGTACAAGAGACCGCCGGTGAAGCCCTTGACCTCGGGTTTTCTGCTTGACGCTGTAGCACGCTTGCGGGGAATGCGCGCAATGAGCAGTGCAAAACTCGTTCCGTGGAAATATATCGCGATTGCCCTCGCCTCGCTTGCGCTCGCGTTTTTGGTCTCCCGCTTTGCCGTTCCACATCCGAGCGCGACCAGCGGCGACGCGCCCGGCGCGGTCCCTGCGAGGCTGTTGTCGGGTCCAGCCGATCCGACGGATGCTCCTTCGGCTGCGGCTGAACAGGTCGTGTATGTCTGCGGGGCCGTTCGAAAGCCGGGCGTCTATCAGTTGCGGCCTGGGGCGCGGGTTGCCGATGCACTCGCGCGTGCCGGCGGGGCAACCACACAAGCCGAGGTGGAACAGCTCAATCTCGCCGAGTTGCTTGCTGACGGCATGAAGATCGTTGTGCCGCGCAAGGGCCAGGCGGCTATTGCTAGCCCGATCGAAGCAGAATCGCCGACGGCGATTGTTGCAGGGGCCGCAACGCGGCGCCCACATCGCACGCATGGCGCCGG
>DATGHT010000090.1:0-2155 GCA_035307865.1 Candidatus Eremiobacteraceae bacterium
CGGTGCCATCAATCTCGATACCGGTGTAAAAGGGACTTCCACTAATGCAAACGGAGTCTACGGCTCCTCAACCAACCGCAATGCCGGCGCTTTCGAGAACAACAATGCCGGTTTCTTTACACTCTACGCTCAAGCTGACAACGCCGGAGGCTTTCCATTCGGCGCACAAAATAATTCAACCGGTGCAAGTCTTAGCTTCGCCTCCAACGGAAACCTAACCATCAGCGGCAATCTTTTCACCGGTAGCGGAACGTGTCACACGGGCTGCTCGGCAACAAGACATCCGCTCACGTACACGCCGTCCCAAAGCTTGCCGACCATGGAGGATTTTGGAGAAGCGCAGCTTGTCAATGGACAGGCATACGTCCATCTGGATCCAGCCTATGCCAACGTGATCGACAGTCAAGCCAACTACTTAGTGTTCATCACCCCTGAAGGCGATAGCAACGGCGTGTATGTGAGCCAAAAGACGTCGTCTGGTTTTCTGGTGCGTGAAAATCGCGGCGGCCACTCAGCGCTTGCGTTTTCTTATCGCATCGTCGCCAAGCCGCTCGGGATGAACGTCGCTCGCCTGCCAATGGTTGACAATGGCGCCCGCATTGCAGCTATGCGGATGGGTGCAAGCGATCCGCGGATGTTGAGCGCAATGCGCCAGAGACAAGCTACGCCGGTTCGCTGGTCCGCACAGAAACAAGCGATCGCGAACAATCCATTCTTGGCTACGTACAGCAAGGTGAGAATCCCAGCAGGACCGTCCGACAACGTCATCCGGGCGTCAAACCTGATGAGACTCCACCGGCAACACTGATACTGGGTTCGAACCTCTGGGGCGCCGTTCGCGGCGCCCTATTTTTTTTGCAACGTCAGGGCAAAGCGAACGTAGCAAAATGGCGAGATCGCAGCAGTGTTTTCGATAACCGTCAGCGTCGGCACTAGCCCAACGTCGCGGGCCGGTTGGATCACCCGGCTCACAAACGCCTGCACGTCATAGTGGCGGCCGTGCCGGTTGGAATACCCCACCAGCATCACGGGCTTGGCACCCTCGTCAAATGGAATGGACTCGCGCGTGTAGTGGTAGGGGTCGGTGACGATAAAATGGCGGTCGCTTAAGTACAATGGAATGATAACCGTTCTGCCGCCGGGGCGCAGAACGCGCGCGCACTCGCGCACGAACCGGCTGTCGCTGTCGCCTTCGAAGTGCTCGAAAGAGCAGTGCAAGGTCATCCCATCCGCGGAGTTGTCGGGCAGCGCCATGTCGGCCGCGTCCCCGCCGAGCTGCTCGCCGTGCAGGCCTGGCGGGAACGCAAGATCCTGATCGATCGTCCGAAAACCCTGACGCTGCATGATGACGCCGAAGTACGATCCGCCGCAGGCGACGTCGATGAGGGTGCCACCGGGAGGCGGCGCCAGCAAATCCACGGAGATTTGGTGCTCGAGGTATTTCTCGCTGCGTGATGACGGAAAAGGATACAGCCAAAACGGGTAGCGCGCTCGTTCCACCCAGTGCGCGAATCGCGCGGGATCCGCCGCGTAACGCGCGACGTCCACATCGGGTGCGAGCTGCTTGAGGCGGCTCACGATGGCTTCGACGTTCGGCGCTCGCACACCGACCTCGAACTCGGGATGCGCCTGGACGAATCGCTTGCCGAACGCTCGCCTGCGCAAAGCGCCCGGCACGTTCGCCGCAAACGCAGTCAGCTCGGCGACCGCGTTGTGGGAGCGGGGCACGCTAAGGCGTTCCTTTCCTCGCCGCCTGCAACGGATGGTCGTCCGGCAGCGGACCGCAGCGTGCGCAGATGGCGTCGCTCACCGGCCGCCCGCACGCGCACACGTAGCGAGCGAATCGAGCAGGTGATCCGAGCACGAGGCTGTACGCTTGCACGTCGCGCGTGACCAGTGCTCCGGCTCCAACGACCGCCCATTTGCCGATATGGACGCCCGGAAGAATCGTGGCGTTGGCGCCGATAGCAGCGCCATCGTCGACGGCGGTCTCGCCAACCTCCCAGTCCCCGTCGCGCAAGGGAGCAAACGCCGGCGTCACGGAGCGCGGGTAGCGGTCGTTCGTGAAGACCGCGAGCGGCCCGACGAATACTCCGCGTCCGAGCCGCACCCCGTGGTAAACGCAGGCATAGTTCTGCAGCTTACAATCGTCACC
>DATGHT010000091.1:0-2659 GCA_035307865.1 Candidatus Eremiobacteraceae bacterium
CAATCTGACGTCCAATACGTTATTGTATTGACCGGTCTACCGCTTGGCGGTATAGCCGGAGGGAGGTGCTAGCCGTGCGGAACATCGGCCCGTTCGAAAAACGAGAAGTCCGCAACGACGCGCCGGCGCCGAAACGCTGGCCGAAACCGGATTTCGTCCACACGACGCTCAACGCGCGCGAACTGCATGCCTACTACATCGCTCTTATTTCTTCTCCGACATTGTCGGTTTTGCGCAAGTCGCTGAAACTGCAATCATTGAATTAATTCATTCACCTCGTGCAGAGCACGCTACCATTGTTCACCAATAAGAAACGGCGGGAGTTCGCTCCCGCCGTTTCGTTTCGCTCGGTCTTTCGCGCGCGGTGATGCCACGGTTTTGATAGTAGAGAACCGTCGTGCAGTGGGAATGGCGGGGCCTTTAGCGCGTGCCGATTTTTTTCGCGACGAGCTTGAGATCGCGCACGAATGCGGCGAGGCCTTCGCGCCGCGCTTTGCTGTCAGGCGCGCGCAAGATCGCGGCCGGATGCACGGTCGCCAGCACATGTTCGGCGAATTCTGAAGAAACGAACTCGCCCCGGTGCTGGGTCAGCCGGAAGCTCGATCCCAGCAGTGCTTGCGCAGCAGTTACTCCCAGCGCTACGACGACGTGCGGTCGCACGCAGCGTATCTCCGCCTCCAGCCACGGCCGGCAGGCCTGCACTTCGATGCGCTTGGGCTTGGCGTGAATTCTGCGCTTGCCGCGCCACACGAACTTGAAATGCTTCACCGCGTTTGTGAAGTACACGTCGCGTTCGGGAAGGCTTGCGTCGTGCATCGCCTTGCGCAACAGCGCACCGGCCGGCCCGACGAAGGGGTGGCCCGCTTTGTCTTCGACGTCGCCCGGCTCTTCGCCGACGAGCATCGCTTTAGCGCGTGCTTTGCCTTCCCCGAAGACGGTCCGGCTGGCGTGCTTGTAGAGGTCGCACCCGCGGCAATGGGCGGCCGCCTCGCGCAGACCCTTCAGTGAAAGTCTTTGAGGCAGGTAGCGGGCTGCGGACCGCGTGCCTACGCTCCGATTTGCGCGAGTATCTGGGTGCAGAGCGACTTCAGGACCGGATCGGATGCGACGCGAGCGGCAGTCTCGAATTGGCCTTTTGCGGCTGCGCTGTTTCCCTGCCGCAGGCGAATGGCGCCACGCAAGAAGTAGGCCTTGGCGTACGAGTTGTTGAGCTTGAGCGCTTCGCCCGCTTCGGAATCCGCGGCGACCAGGTTACCAGTGCGGTATTCCGCGAGCGCCCGGTCGTAGTGCGCCTGCACGTATTGCGGATGCAGCAGAGAAGCCACGGCGAATTCCCGCGCAGCCTGATCGGGCTGACCCGATAAGAACTTGGAAAGTCCCATATCGAAATGCGCGCGCACCGAATTGGGGTGATCGTTGATGATCTGCAAGAAGATCGAGCGTGCAGCGTCGGAGTCGTTGAGCGCGAGTTCGGTCACGCCCAGGTTGAACAACGCCGGCATGAAGTCGGGTTGCTGCTTGAGACACCCGCGGAATTCCACAGCCGCGTCATCGTAGCGGCCCATGGCGTAGAGGTCCAAGCCGCGATCGTAGCGCGCTTCGACGTTGTCGCTGCTCAACGAAAGGGCGGCATCGAACTTGCCCAGTGACTCTTTGTAATCGCCGCTGTGGTAGAGCGTGATGCCGTCGCTCATCAGCGAGTCAACGCGCAGGCGATGAAAGAAGCCGTCGGCTGAGGCGACACCGGCGTAGGTGCTGGCAAAGCCCAGCAGCAGCGCAGCCAAGACGATTGGTTTTGCGAGCTTCATCGGTGACCTCCCCAGCCGCCGCCGTGGGGGCCGCCATTGTAACCGCCGTGCGGACCGCTCGCCGGCGGCGCGTAGATCTGTGGTCCGTACTGGCCAAAGTACTGATGGTCGCCGTAGTTGCCGCCTTGCATCGTGCTGGCTACCACCTCGCCGATGGCCGCGTCGCGCGTGAGGCCGCCCGGGCCGACCGGATCGATCAGACGATACGGTCCTTCGTCTTCCACAGCCGCAGGTATCGTCAACGCGTGGTCGGCGATCTCGAGCGCACCCGGCATGGAGGCTTGCGCCGGAGCCGCGCGGTGCTGCACCGCGAAGGTCAGCAGCGCCAGGGCTCCGCCCAACATGGCAAAGCGAAAAATCTTGAAAGTGAGACGCGCCGCGCGAGTCTTCATTACTTTTCTCCCTTCACGCCTTCATGGCGGGAAGTTGAACGGTGAACGTGCTGCCCTGCCCCTGTTGGCTTTCCACGACGACGTCGCCGCCGTGCGCGCGTGCGATCCAGCGGCATAGCGGGAGCCCCAAGCCGTGTATGCTCTGGCCGTTGGTCGCGGCGCCGTTGGTTTTCTTGTGGCGCAGAAAGATGCTCTCGACGTCTTGAGCGGCGATGCCGGTGCCCTGGTCCGAGATGGCAACGAAAGCGCTGTCGCGCGCCTGCCAGACCGAGACGTTGACCTTCGTTTCCTTGGGACTGTACTTGATGGCGTTGTCAAGCAGGTTGCCGACGAGCTGTGACAGCTTGAGTTCGTCGCCCATGACGACCGCGCTCTCGGCGCGCTCCATGTTGACTTCTATGGAACGCGCGTTGGCAAGCGGCTGCAGCTCGCGCACGACGCCATTGACCACCACGGTCA
>DATGHT010000092.1:0-2583 GCA_035307865.1 Candidatus Eremiobacteraceae bacterium
TATCGTCGCCGCGGCGGCAACGGCCGGACTTCCGATGGAGAGCGCCAGCAACGCTGGAACGCTGAATGAAAAGTGCAGAGAACGAAGCTTCATGGCGATCCTTTCGTCTACTCGCCCGCAATCACCATCACAGGCGCGGGCGCGATGCAAAACAATGTCTCACGTCAGTCCGATGAAAGGCATGACGCAACACGCAGACGAAGAATGGAAATCGAACGGGGGGGCCGCGCGCAAGATGCACGCAGAAACCGATTTGGTCCATGTTGGCCCTCCTCGCGGCAAACGCCGCACGCGATCGCTTCGGGATGGCCAACCGGAATCGCCAGTCATCTCTAGCGCACCGCTCGTCCAACAAGATTGCCTGCACCACCGCGGCACGGCCAGGCATCGGGCGATGCCCCCATTGCCGCCGGCAACTACGAGTGCAAAATTACAATCCAGTGCTCGCCTGCACTCAAGCGAGAGCTCCAGGTGATCGCTGCGTTGCTTTGGGTAAACACGCCGTATGGAGCCGGCATTCCCCGAGCAGGGGGCGAGACAATGCTGACGACGAACCTGAAGTAATCGTGATCTCGAGGCAAGCGCGGCACCTGTTGCGAATGCCTCACCACAGCGCGTCACCTGCGGTGATGCCGATTAACGCTGCGCTCTTCGGTGATTGATGTCAAGCGAAGATTGATGTCAAGCGCAATCTTCATAGAGTTCGAAGTTCATGAAGGTTCGCGCACGAGGCGATGTAGTCGATTGGCTTGCTCGCGAGTTGACGTTGGGCAACTTCGTTCGTGCGTCGCTAACGCCATCGAACGACCGCTGTCCGCGACTTCGCCGTAGGCCGCAGTTGGCCGATTGCGGAAGTTCGGGAGTGTCCGCTTCTTTGGATCATCGCGCAGACTGGCGACCGTTAGAGCGTTTCAACACGCATTTGTCTCGACAGCGGCATCAATCGAGTGCGCGTACCGACGTATTGCATAGCGATCACGCGGTCCGCCGTGACACCTGCACTGCGCGGCCGCATCAAGGTGGCCGCCTTTCGCACGGGTGTCACCGTTGCCGAACTGGTGCGCGGCCTTCTCGAAGAGCGCTTTCCCGACACGGAGAAAGACGTGTGATTACGGCGCTGACCCGCGTAAGCCTGATCTACGTTGAGCACTGAATGAACGTCTACCTGCGCTTTGGCCGACCGCACTGCGTTCAGCGGATTGATCCGCTTCGTAGCCGGGCCTTTTTCAATCCTGGAGCCGTTTTCGGTCGCATCTGGTGGGAGGCGAACGCATACGGCTCGACGCGCTGGGAACTCATGGTCTTGCAGGCGGGGACGCCTTGGCAGACCCTTCAGCGCATCGTCGGCATCGCACCGGGGGCAACGGTTCTGTTGCATGTGCGGGGACCGAAGAAAGTACCGGTAGCGCTGCAATTGATCGATGCGATCGGGGCACAACCAATCCACTGCGCGGACGTGGCGCCCGGGTACTGGAGAACGGTCCACAACCGGCTTGCCGGTCGTACTGAAGCCCTCGTCTACACGCCGGAGCAGCACGCAGCTCACCTGCGCGCTGAGACGCTGATATGAGGACATCTTCGGTGTTGCTGGGCGGCGCTTTCGGTGTACTTGCGGTCGCCGTGTCGGCTTGGGTAAAGCCCGACATCCGGCTCGTCTACAACCCGACCCAAAGCGCGCCGCGTGGCTGGTATGTCGTTCATCCTGCGGCGCAACTCGCGGTCGGTGACTATGTCATTGCGCAACTACCCCGCGACATCGCAGCATTCGCAGCCAAGCGGCGTTATCTACCGCGCCATGTTCCGGTCCTGAAGCGGATCGCGGCTACGACCGGACAACGCGTTTGCGTGCGTGATGGCACGGTGTTGATCGATGGAGCGGCGGTCGCTACCACGCTCGCCATCGATGGGAAACGTCGTTCGTTGAGCGCCTGGTCGCACTGCAGAAAGCTCGAGCTTGGGGAGTTATTCCTTCTGAATGCACGCGCCCCATGATCATTTGACAGCCGCTATTTCGGTCCGATTGATGTGTCGTTCGTGCGCGGCCGCGCGACCTTGCTGTGGACAACCAAAAAAGCAATGAGCGAGAGAACATTTGAACGATTGGCTGCATGCGAGCGCGACCATGCGCATCAATCACGACGTGCGATATAGGGGCTGGTGGGGATTGAGTTCGAGGGGCAGGAACGGAGTGCAGAAGCGAGGGCAAGATTGAAGTGTACGCACGCGTCGTGCGTTACAGGGTTGTCTGCACAAGGTTTGCTGCGGCACGCATCGGCGCTTGGTGCCGTGCTGCCGGATCGGCGGATCCCGCCGCGGCACGCCGAAAGCCGCGTGCTGCGAGGGCGTGTCACATAGCGCCCCGCTGAATCGAGCCAGGGTCGGTCGGGAGCTGGGGCGAGCGACCGAGCGCGGCAATCAGGCTATGAGCAGCAGCCAGGTCGCCGCCAGGCTCGCCGGGGATGGCACGCCACGATCGCGCCGGCGTCGGTACGATGCGCCGGCAGAAACGTCTGCGGTACACAAATTGCAGGACCTGGCACGTTCATTCCTTTTTCAACGGGAAGTCGATGTGCATGGCTGACT
>DATGHT010000093.1:0-2302 GCA_035307865.1 Candidatus Eremiobacteraceae bacterium
CCCGGGCTGCGCAGATCGGGGTGACCCAAAACGGCGAGGCGCGTTCCGTCGGCTGACCAGCTTGGTACGTCTAGGACCGCAGACGACCTTGAGACGCGGCGCGGCGTCGCGCCTCGCCCGCTTGCTACGACCCAAATATCACTTACGTCAGACGCTTGATCGCCTGTACGATTGCTGGCGAAGGCGATCTGCGACCCGTCAGGCGACCACGCGATCGAAGAATCTTCGTCGTCACCGTGGGTGAGCTGCGTGGGCTCGCCCGCGGCAGCATCCACCACGAACACGTGGTTGATCTTGTCCTGAAAATAACCCCTGCCGTCTTCCTTGTGCCGGATGCTCTTGAGGACACGGACGGCGGGCTTGTCGTCGGGCTTCTTGCCGTTCTCTTGCTTCGGCACTTCCCGCTCTCCGCCGGACGAAAGGAAAGCGACACGCGTGCTGTCGGGAGACCAGCGCGGATAGCTCACACCGTTTTTGAAGAACGTTCGCTGGACCGGCTCCCCGCCGCGCAAAGGCAGCACCCACAGCTGCGGCGCCCCGCTGCGGTCGGAAACAAATGCCAGCTTCGTTCCATCGGGAGAAAATTGTGGGCTCCAGGATTTGCGATCTTCGGAGGTGAGAGCGCGCACCGTCCCTGTTTGGATATCCACAGCTGCGATCACGCTGCGATATTCGTCTTTCTCGCGGTCTGCAAAGGCGATCGTCAGCGCCGCTTGGCTGTGGTCCGGAGAAAGACGGACGTCATTGACCACGCGCAAGCGGTAGACGTCGTCAGGCTTGAGATCTTGCCGCTCCGGCGCCAGCGCGGTTGCCGTCTCCGTTCCGCTTCTTGTCATCGCTGGCTCGCCATGAGCGTGATACCGACAAGGGCGGCCAGCACGATCACACTGCTGAGAATAGTCAAAGTATTCGAACTCGTCCCGATGACGTTCACGATGCGATCGACCGTGACCGCGCCGACGGCGGTTATGAGCGCAACTCGCCAGCGCTGCGCATTGACAACTGCGAGCCCCGCAGCGATAATAAGCGCCACGTTCACGACGACGGCGAAGATGACGAATGCATCAACGCCGCGTCCCAATCCAGTGGCGTACGCGTTGCCGAGACCGAGCATCGCCCACAACGCCGCGGCAATCGCAGCGGCGTAGCGCGCAATACTCGGATTCGGAATTTTCTTGCTCACCGGTCGGCAGTTGGCACCTGGCAAGAACCGGACCTTGTTTGTCACATTGTTTCGCCGCGACGAGGAGAACGATGCGAGTCCGTCACAATCACGTCGCTCTCACTCAGAAGAGTTTTTTGCAGCAGCAATACATGAGCTGCGCCCGATCGCGAGTCTATGGCTCGCGCTTACGCAGTTTTGGAGGCAGTGTACGTGCTTCAGGAACTCCGCACCGACCTGAATCTAGCCGACGCCCGCGGTGAGATTCGCGAGCGCTTGCGCGAGTACGCGGACGCAGGCGCCGAGCCACGTACGCCGCTGGAGCGTACCGATGACGCGTGGCGCGTCGTCCAAAACGTTTTAGCCGAAGAAATCGCAGAACTCAATCGCGGCTTGGACGGCGATTCGCAAATCTTGGAGCGCGACCGTCTCGCGCTGCCGGATGGCAGTCAAGCCATCGACGTCATCTATCGCGGTCAGAAGTTCTCCATCGCGCGCTCCAAGGACCGGCGCAAAGTGGCCCTCCTGGACGAGACCGCCGGCCGCTTCCCCGTTGAAGCGGTCGGATCCAAGCTTTTCATCGCCGGGGAGCCCATCGGAAGCGCCATTGTCGCAGCGATCCGGCGCCTTGTCGAACGGGCCACTGCGGGCATCAATACCAGCAGCCACGGCGGCGGGCGCTACATGGCACTCGAACTGTCCACCTGCAGCGCCACGCGCATTGAAGCCGCCCTCAATCTCGCCGATGAGAACGGCTTCCGCTTCGTGGAGTCCTACAAAACCCCGGTGCCCGATCGCCGGGTGTTTTTATTCGAACGGGCGCTGCGCTAGCACGCTTTCGGTCAACAACCTGCGTTACGGCAGCGTGATGTTCTTGAGCGCCGCGGTCGTATTGACCGTCGCTTGACGGCGCGCCGGCTTCTGCGTATATTCCGCAACGACTTCCGGCGGGCACAATTTGACGAACAGCATGGCCAGCAACGTGAGCAGCGCAACATCGTCGAGCATGCCAAGGACCGGGATGTCGCCGAAGATGTCGAGCGGCGAAACGATGAGCAGGGCGGCTAGGGCTGTGACGCCTTTGAGTCCCGGCGAGACTCGCCGGTCCAAAAACAAACCTGCGACGCGCGCGCCGAAGCT
>DATGHT010000094.1:0-3951 GCA_035307865.1 Candidatus Eremiobacteraceae bacterium
AATCGTCGAGAAGCTTGCCGCGCAGGATCCTCACGTGCGGCTCGTCCGTCATGAGCGCAATCGGGGCTATGGGGCGGCCCTGCGCACGGGGTTTGCGAGCGCGCGCAAGGAGCTGATATTCTTTTCCGACGCCGACGGTCAGTTCGATCTGCAAGAACTCTCGGGATTGTTGCCGCTGCTCAATCGCGCACCGGTGGTGCTGGGCTATCGCATCCGGCGCAGCGACCCGCCGCACCGGCTGTTCATCGCCAAGGTCTATAATCTCATCGTGCGCGCCGTTTTCGGCCTGCGCGTGCGCGACATCGACTGCGCGTTCAAGCTATTCCGGCGCGGCGCGCTCGAGCAGGTGCAGCTCGAGTCCAACGGAGCTTTCATCAGTTCCGAGCTGCTCATCAAACTGAAGCGGCGCGACGTTCCCATGGTCGAGCGGGGCGTGCACCACTATCCGCGAACAACCGGCGCATCGAAAGGGGCGACGGTCGGCGTCATTTTGAAAACCATTCGCGACATCATCCGCCTGCGCATGGGGCGCCCGCTCAATCCGCAATCCGGAGCGACTGAAACCGCCGTCAACGAATCGCACTGATGTCTGGGCACTCCAAGTGGCATAACATCAAGCTGAAGAAGGGCAAGGTCGACGCGCAGCGCGGCCAGCTCTTCACCAAACTCAGCAAAGAGATCATCGTGGCTGCGCGCGCCGGGTTGCCCGATCCCGACGCCAATTTTAGGCTGAAGATCGCCGTCGTGCGCGCGCGCGATGCGAACATGCCGATGGACACGATCAAGCGCGCGATCGCGCGCGCCAGCGGCGAAGGCAAAGCCGACAACTTCGAAGAGGTTCGCTACGAGGGCTATGGCCCGCACGGCACGGCGGTCATCGTCGAAGCGGTCACCGACAATCGCAACCGCACCGCATCGGAAATGCGCTACATCTTTTCGCGCAACGGCGGCAATCTAGGGGAGACCGGTTGTGTCGCGTGGCTGTTCGACGAGTACGGTGTGATCACGATTCCGGTGGCCGGTTTCAGCGAAGAAGAACTGCTGGATGCGGCCGTCGTCGACGGCGTCGTCGACGTGCAGGTACGGCCCGATGCGGCAGAGCTGCTCACCGAGCCGCGCGCGCTCTCCGCAGTGCGCGACCACGTCGAACGCGTCTTGCTCGCGCCGCGCAAGCTGTCGGTCGCCTCGGCGGAGCTCGACTTTCGAGCCAAGAACCAAGTCGACGTCACGCCCGCGGACGCACCCGCCGTGCTGCGCTTCTTAGACGCGCTGGAAGAGCATGACGACGTCACGCACGTCTACTCCAACGCCGAAATTCCGGATGCCGTGCTCGAAGCACTGGCATGAACGGCGGACCGCGCCCCCCACGCCGCCGGCCGCGACCCTATGAGACAGGCTTGCGGCGTCCAGCGCGGTCTTGGATCGACTACCTGCCGCTCATTTCATTAGCGATTCTCTTGCTCGCCGTCGGTGGCGTGGTCGTCGCCGTATCGGCTTGGCTCTCGCCGGCCGGCGATCCGGTGCCGGTGCCGGCGTTCATCGGGATGCATTACGATCGCGCTTCCAACGTCGCCGACAACGCGCACTTGCGGCTGCACGTGGTTGCGCGCCGCCCCGATTTTCACGCGGGCAAGGATGTCGTCGTCGGCCAGCTGCCGGCTGCGGGAGAAAAGGTTCGCTCTGGGCGGACCATTGACATCATCGTCTCAGCCGGAATCCCGACCGTGAAGACGCCCAATCTCGCGAACCTCTCGCTGCGCGACGCGCAGCTCGCGCTGGAGGATGCGCGCTTGGGACTTGGCAGCGTGCAGCAGCAGGCCAACGGGGACGTCATCGCCGGACAAGTGCTCGAGCAGCACCCCGATCCGTTTGTCGAGGTGCAAGCCGGTACGAAGGTCGATGTCGTCGTGGCGAAAGGCCGGCCGCTCACGTACACTCCCAGCTTCATCGGACTCTCGATCGAGTTCGCCAAACAGGCGGCGAAAGAAGCGCATTTCGAGTTGGGCGATGCCAAGTATCTGCCCATCGCCGTGGGCGCCAAGCCCAAAGGCGTCATCGTCGCACAAGACCCGCCGCCCGGACAGATCCTCCAGCCCAAAGAGCGCGTGAGCTTGCAAGTGAGCGGTGGAGCACCGCCCACGCCGACGCCGAGCCCCTCGCCGCTGCCGCTGGAAACTATCCAGGCCGAGCCCTCCCCGAGCGCGGCACTCCCCTCGCCTGCCGGGCAACGCTTCTTGCGCGTGTCGGTTGCACTGCCGCAGTCGGACAAGCCGCAGCCCGTCCGGGTCGTGCTGCAGGATGCAAGCGGTTCGCGAACGTTGTACAGCCAAACGACCGCGGGTGGGATGACGCTCTCATTCGACATCACCGTCTCCGGCGCCGCGACGATCGAGACCTACGTCGGCGACACGCTGATCAGCACCACCCCGCTCTAGCTTCCACCCACGATGCCCTCAAGGACTCCACAGCAGTCGCGTCGATTGAGTCTTGTAACTCTCGGGGGTGCATCGCCACGAGCACGATCTGCTTGACGCTAATGCGCTACGCCAGGCATCCAATGAAGCTGCTTTCGACAGCTGCGCTGCGCGCTGGAGTGCTGGTCGCGCTGTGCGCGGTCGCCGTGGGCTGTTCCAGGGTTTCGACGACGTCTCAACCGGTCGGGTCGCAGTCGATTCCTGGGACTTTGCGTTACGCGGTCAGCGGCATCGGTAGTCTCAACCCGCTAACCCAGACGAGCACAGATGAAGTCATTCTAGACCTGTTTGTCTACGGGTGGTTCTTCACCGTGGATGACACTGGCCGGTTTGTGCCCGATTTAGCCTTGGCGGTGCCTACCTATCGAAATGGCGGGATCAGCACGGACGGTCGCATGCTGACCTATCACCTGCGTCGCGGCGTGCGCTGGCAGGATGGGGCCCCGTTCACGGCACGCGACGTCGTGTTCACCGTCAACGCGATCATGAACCCGCGTAACAATGTATTTTCTCGCACCGGCTGGGACGACATCGCGTCTGTCGAGACGCCGGACGATTTCACCGTGCGCTTCCACCTCAAGCGTCCCTACGGGCCCGCGATCGCGACGCTGTTTTGCCCCTACCAGCACAGCGGATATCCGGTCTTACCGGCCCACTCCCTCGCCCACTTCTCCGATCTCAATCACGTCGACACGGCCGTGGGAACTGGGCCGTTCAAGCTCAAGGAGTGGGTGCGCGGCGATCACATCGAGTTTGAGGCAAATCCGCTGTATTGGCGCGGTCCGCCCAAGCTCAAGCGCATCGTGGTGAAGATCGTTCCGGACAACAACACGGCGCTGTTGCAATACAAGACCCACGAACTGGATGCGATCTTCAATGCCCCTACCGCGCAATTCCCGCAGCTCAAAGACCTGCCCGATTCCACGATCAGGCTGGTCCCGACGCCATCCTTTGAATTGGTTGGCATGAACACGCGACACGCGCCGCTCGACGACGCCCTGGTGCGCAGGGCGATCGACACGGCCATCGACAAGCCGAAGCTGATCGCGAACAACACGCATGGCGTGGCGATGCCGGCCGTGTCTGACATCGCGAGCAGCTCGTGGGCATTTAATCGGTCGCTGCGCCCCAACCAGTATGACCCGGCTGTAGCGGGAGCGCTCCTCGAGAAAGCAGGCTGGACCATGGGGCCGGACGCAGTTCGCACGAAGAATGGCAAGCGGCTCACGTTATATCTGACCACGATAGCCAAGGGTGCCGATCGCGTCGCGAACGAGATCGTCATCCAGAACTCGCTACGAGCCGTTGGGATCGACGCGCAAGTGAAGAACTACCCGGTGGAGCTTGTCTATGGCTTGGCGGCGTATGGCGGCGTGCTGGATGGCGGCCGCTACGACCTCGCCGTAGTCGGTCAGAACACCGGCATCGACCCCGACGATTCGACGCTCTTCATGTGCGACCAGTTTCCCCCACGGGG
>DATGHT010000095.1:0-3965 GCA_035307865.1 Candidatus Eremiobacteraceae bacterium
GTGGCGCTCAAGCACGATCTGCTCATCATCAGCGACGAGATCTACGAGCGGCTGACCTATGACGGGGCAAGCGCCGTCAGCATCGCGGCGCTGTCGCCTGAGGTCAAGCGGCGCACGATCACGGTCAACGGCTTTTCGAAGGCGTACGCGATGACCGGCTGGCGTCTCGGCTACGCCGCCGCCGAGAAGCCGATCGCGCAGGCAATGGCAGAGCTGCAAAGCCATTCCACTTCGGGTCCGTCGTCAATCACCCAAAAGGCAGCGCTTGCGGGGCTCGAGGGCGACCAGCGCTACGTTGAAACCATGCGCGTTGAGTTCGACCGGCGCCGGCGTTACGCGATAGAACGCATGCGCGGGCTGCCCGGTTTTCGGCTCGAGATCGAACCGCGCGGCGCATTCTATGTCTTTCCGAACGTGAGCGAGTTGTTCGGCCGCACGGTCGCCGGACACCGCATTCAAAGCGACGACGATCTTTGTTCCGCCATTCTCGAGTCCGCGCAAGTCGCGGTCGTGCCCGGCGGCAGTTTTGGTTCGCCGAACCACATCCGCATCTCGTACGCGACGTCGATGGAAAAGCTGCGCACGGGTCTCGATCGAATCGAGAACCTGCTGCGCGCAGAATCGCCGGTGCTCGCGTAAGTTCGGCCTGACCACTTCCCGGTGCGGCATCACCTCGCTTGTTCTGCGAGCCGGCTGCGCAGGTCGCCGAGGAAGCCGGCCTCATTGAGCGTTTTTAGGCTGAACTTTCCTGCGTTCATCGCGAAGCGATTCAGCGCCGCGTTATCAATAGCAACGCCTTGAAAGTCTGCCAGCGGCCT
The DNA here is from genome assembly GCA_035307865.1 of Candidatus Eremiobacteraceae bacterium. Taxonomy (GTDB): domain Bacteria; phylum Vulcanimicrobiota; class Vulcanimicrobiia; order Eremiobacterales; family Eremiobacteraceae; genus JALYZS01. The sequence goes on from DATGHT010000095.1 coordinate 819, forward strand.
GTCTTGTGCGGCAAGCACGGCCAACCGCACGATGACGTCGTGCGTGACGATCAAGCACATGCCCGAGTGCTTCTGCGCGAGATCCACCCAGAAGCCGGTCACGCGGTCGCGGACGTCTGCTAAGCCCTCGCCGCCCGGGAAGCGCACGCGCTCGGGGTGCTCGTGCCACAGCGCCAGCATTTCACCTTGGCTTTGGGCGATCTCGGAGCGGAGCTTGCCTTCCCACGCGCCGTGCGAGATCTCGAGCAACCGCGAGTCGAGCGTGACTTCCAATCCCAGGGCATCCGCGCAGACCTGCGCGGTTTGTGCGGCACGTTTCAGGGGACTCGAGAAAACCGCTGCGATCGGCTCGGCATGCAAGCGCTGCGCGAGCGCTTGCGCCTGCAGCAGTCCCCGGTGCGAAAGTGGCGGATCCTTGCGGCCTTGATACCGCCCCTCCAGATTCCACGTGGTCTCGCCGTGGCGGACAAGCAGCACCTGCATCGCGTTTCGTTCCCGGCTAGAGCTCGACCACGTCAACTGCAGACATGTCGGCGATTGCACGCAGCGAGCGCAGCACCGCTGGACCCGGGCGGCGGTCGATCCCCAAGACCATGATCGCCTCGCCGGGATCTTTGCGCGCGACCTGCATGTTGGAGATATTGATGTGCGCCTTGCCGAGCGTCGTGCCCACCTTACCGACGATGCCGGGGATATCGCGGTGACGCGTCAGCAGCAGGTGGCCGTGGGGAGCGATGTCCACTTCGAATCCATCGATGTCCACCAACCGGAGCTGGTCGGCGTGGATGACGGTGCCGGCGAGCACTGCATCGCCGCCGCGCACGCTGATCGCATTGCTGAATCCGCGCTCGCAAGCGGCGCCCAACGGTTCAACGCTCACCCCAAGTTCCTGCGCGACCGCCTGCGCATTGACGGGCGAGATACGCCGCTCTGTGACGTAAGGCAGCACGCCGTTCAAGAACGAGATGCAAAACGGCAGGCTTTCGTACGCGGCCAAGTCACCTTCGAGCGCTAAGCTGAAGCGCGCGAGCGATTGGCTGCGCCACAATTGCGGAAAAGCACGGCCGATGCGATAGGCAAGTTCGACGAATGGGCGCACTTCGGGCGGTGCGTTGATGGGCGCGTTCACGGCGCCTGAGGGAGGAGCGCCGCGCAAAACGGCGATGACGTCGCGGCACAAATCCGACGCGATGCGCTCTTGGGCTTCAACGGTCGAGCCCCCCAAGTGCGGCGTTGCCACGACGTGCGGATGCTGCAACAGCTTCCAGGAGTCCGAGTCGGGCGGCGGTGGCTCGGTGCTGGCCACGTCCAGCGCGGCGCCCGCGATGTGGCCGCTTTCCAGCGCTTGCCAGAGATCGTGTTCGTTCACCAGACCGCCGCGAGCGCAGTTGATGAGGCGCGCACCGGCTTTCATCGTTGCAAGTTCGCGGGCGCCGATCAGATTGCGAGTGGTGGCGGATAAGGGCACGTGGACGCTGACATAGTCGGCCCGCTGCAAAAGCTCATCCAGCCCCACCAATTTCACGCCCAGGCTCTCGGCGCGTGCCTGGCTCACGACAGCGTCGTGCGCAAGGACGTTCATCTGGAACGCCCGCGCTCGGGCCGCAACTGCTGCGCCGATACGGCCCAAGCCGACGATGCCCAAGACCTTGCCCGCCAGTTCGGTGCCGGCCAGACCGCGCGAATCCCACATGCCTGCGCGCACGCGCTCGTTGCCGGTGACGACATGGCGGCTGAGGGCGCATAGCATCGCCATCGTGTGTTCGGCCGTCGCGAGCGTGCTGGAATCGGGAGTGTTCAACACGACGATGCCGGCCCGGGTCGCGGCATCGACGTCGATCGCGTCCACCCCGACACCCGCCCGGCCGACCACCCGCAACGCGGGAGCGGCTTCCAGCAAAGCGCTCGTCACCTTCGTCTTGCTGCGCACGATGAGCGCGTGCGCATTGACGAGCAAAGCTGCCAGCTCGCTTTGATCGCGGCCGGCCGCGTCGCAGACTTCCAAGCCGGCCGAGCGCAACTCATCGATGCCGCCCGGCGCGAGTGTCTCAGCGACGACCACGAGCGGCTGCTCGCGCTGCACGAGGTTGTGGTTCATGGCAGGTCGACCATGGTTCGCACGATCTCATCCTCGGCCTGTTGGAAAGGCCGCAACAAACCGTTTGCGTCGTTGAACATGACCGAAAAAATCAACAGTCCATGGTTTTTCGTGTACGCGTAACCAGAAAACGTCGAGACGTGCCAGATGTAACCGTCTTTGGCAAGCACGCGTCCTACGGCATCGGTGCCGCGCAAATGCCTGCTAATGGTGCCGTTAATGCCGGCTTTTGCAAGAGCCCGCATGATCAGGTTCCCGTCGGGATTGCGCGTCTCCCAGCGCAGGATCTCAGCGAGGTCGCGTGGCGTGATGCGGTCGCCCTGCGAAAGTCCGGACCCGTCGCCGTTGTCGATGCTCTCCGGCGGCAGACCGAGCGAAGCGATAAAACGCTGCTCGACCTGGGCGCCGCCGTTGAACGAACCACGCCGCCCCAGCGCCACGACCGGCAGCATCTTGAAGAGATGCTCGGCGATGAAATTGTCGCTGGGAGGCAGCATTCGTTTCAGCAACTGCGCCAATGTCGGCGATGGATGGTCCCACAACACGGTCGCTCCCGGATAGCGTTGTGCCGGCGGTGGCGGAGCCGGACTCTCGTCGCTCATATCGCGCTCGATATTCGCAGGCAGCGGGCCGCGTGCCGAGCTGGCGACGCTGATGCCCTTGTCGGTCAGCATCTGCGCGAATATGACTGCAGCGTCCGTGTTGCTATCCTCGACCGTGCATTGGAACGTGGCGGGTTTCTCGCCGAGCGGCAGGTGGCCGACCACGGTGATGACGGTGCTGCCCTGCGACCGGAAACAATCCACGTCATTCAATCCGTGGGCCGGCGTCGTGATCGCCTCCGACACAACCGACATCGAGCCCGGATCCGCTTCGAGCGTCGCCGTGACGCGCGCGCCGGCAGTCGTCCCCGGCGTCGCGGTGACGGCGACCGTGCCTTCATCAACCGCCAACGCCTCGATCGGCGGCTGGTAGTAATAGGGCATGTCATCCCAGGCCCAGCCCGCGCCAAAGCGCTGGCCGTCAAAAATTGACCCATCCACCAGCAC
>DATGHT010000096.1:0-2417 GCA_035307865.1 Candidatus Eremiobacteraceae bacterium
GCCAGCGCGCGCAAGTGCATGGGCTGGTGCGTGATGTCGACGTTCGCGCCGTTCCCGCTCTGCAGCAGCACCGAACCGCCATCGGGTTTGACCAGGCCGACCACCATATAGAACGTGGTCGTCTTGCCGGCACCATTGGGACCGAGCAACCCTACGACCTCGGCGGCGTTGACTTCCAAACTCACGTCGTCGACCACCGTGCGCGGGCCGTACGACTTCGTCAGCGAATTGACGTCAATTGTCTGCGGGCGGAACTTGTTGATACGATTACCTCTTTAGCGCGGCGGCGCGCCCTTGGCGGTGATATCGCCCAACAGCCGTATTTGCTGCAGGTCGAGATCGGCGATAGCGTGGTTGCCGGTCAGCTTGTTCCCCTGCGCATCTTGCACGACGACGTGCCCGTCGCCGGTCAGCAACTCGGTCACCGCGTTGTACGTCATGCTGTCCGCCCGCAGCGAATCGCCGGCTGGCGTGCGCGCGACGACACCTTGCGTCAGGACGACGTTATGGTTGGCCTCGTCCACCATGGCCGTCGGGGCCGTTACCGTCAATCGCACTTGCCTTCCTTTATAGACTAAGAGCGTGTTATCTTTGAACGTACCGCGCTGCAAACTCGTTGCGTACACGACGCTGCTGGCTCGCAGCTGGTACTCCGGCTTGCCGTTGACGATGTTGCTGATCATGACCGGGCGGCCTCGGACGGCCGTTGCTCTGATGATGTACGAGGTCGTGGGCGTGGCCGTCGGCAGCGGCACGATCGAAGGCGACGAGACCGGTGCCGCGCTCTTGCCGCAGCCGGTGCAGAGCAGTGTGAGACCCGCGAGCAGTGCAGCGTGCTTCACGCCCGAGCGTTCTCCCGACCGCCCAGCCCAAGGATCAGCATCAGGCCGATCCAGCCTGCGATGAGCAAGAACGTGGTGACGACGTCGACCAGATTTTGCAGCAATGAGGCCGCGAATCCGGCTGCAAGCGCCGCGAAGAGCAAGACCGTCTCACGGTCCGTATCCGAAATGCGGCGGCGTGCCTGCAGTGCGGCTTGGATGCCTGCCCACACCAGCCACACGAAGGCGGCGAAGCCAAGCACTCCGTTTTCGATAAGGGTCTGCAGCGGTGCATTGTGCGCATGCACTTCGTCCACGACCGCGTCAGGCATTTTCAATGCCGGGTAGACGAGGTGGAAGGCAAGCGGCCCGGTGCCTGTCAGCCCAAACCGTTCGGCGATGCGCGCCGCCCCCTCCCAGACGCTGATACGCGACGCGTTTTCGCTCGGGTCGTGCGCGACGTCGCGAAACGCGAGGGCCGTCACGAGCAGCGCTGCAAAGGCGAATACTGCGTACGCGACAAGCGCCCGTTTGCCGAACTGCCGCATGTAGATCAACAGCCCGCACGCCAAACTGAGGAGCGCAGCGCGCGAAAATGAGAGCACCAAACCGGCAAGGCAAATCGCAGCCGCGATCCAGCCCAGCGTTCGCAGCCAGCGCGGCGCCGCTGTTTGAGCCAATGCGATCGGGATGACCAGCAAGAGATATCCCGCGAATTCGTTTGGCTGCAGAAAAGTCCCCGATGCGCGGCCGTGCTCGTAGGCGAACATCGCCGGCGGCTGGCGCATGACCGCGAGCGCGATCGCGAACAGCGCTGCGGCGCACGCGGCGATGAGATACGACGCAACGAACCAGCGCCGCGTGCCGCGATCAGCCAACACGATGACCGCCGCTGCCAATGCGATGACGCCCGCGACTTGGCAGCCGATGCTGAACATGCCGGCGCCAAAATTCAGACCCACCACGGCGGCCGCGAACTCGGTGACGAGCACGGCGGCGAGCGGTGCAATAAGAATCTTCGGAAAATTGTGAAAGCGCTGGATGACGACTGCGATCAGGCTCAGCAGCGTTGCTGCGACGAGGACGGCAGCGATGCCCAATGCCAGCGGCCGGTCCGCTTGCGGTGCGTTTGGCGGCAGCGTGCCGGCGAACACGATGAGGAGGGGAAGCAGCGGGCCCATGACTGCACCCGTGAAGGGAAGCGCGGCAGTTGCGAAACGCAGGAGCCCCGCTGGTTGCCGAGCTGCGTCAACGTTCATGGCGTCATCTCTCTGCCGCTACGGCACCGTGCGCGGCGAGCTCCAACGCGGCGCCGGCGATAGCCTCGGCCCCGCCCGGATTCCCCATGCGCTGCCTGCCGCTCGTTGCCATCTGTTCCAGCCGCCGCGGGTCGTCGAGCAGCTCAGCTATGCGTTCGGCGAACACCGCCGGCTCTGCGGGCAACACGAGCAATGCGTCACCCAGCAACCGTTTCTGGCGCATCCGATACCAGCGCATCCGGTCGGGGAGTTCACCTTGCTCCGCGGCGGCGATGACCGGCCGCCCCAAACCTGCAGCCTGCTCGTTTGCGGTACCGGCTTGTCCGAACACGATTTC
>DATGHT010000097.1:0-2048 GCA_035307865.1 Candidatus Eremiobacteraceae bacterium
AACTACGGCATCTACGTCACGGAGGTCGGCGATCCGAATAGCTACGCGCCGCTGGATCCGCACACAGCGAACGTTCCGCCGCGCCGGTATTGGACCGCGCCGGATCGCATTCCCAAGGACTGCTATTTCATGATGGGCGACAACCGGAACGATTCCGAAGACTCGCACGTCTGGGGCTTCGCGCAATTTGCCGGACGATTCGAAAACGGGCCCGAGATGGGTAAGCCCGCAGGGTTCACGGGGCGCGCTTTCTTTATCTTCTGGCCGCTGACGCACGCGCACATACTGTAGTTAGGATTCGGCGCGTTAGCGTCGAAGAAGACGATCCGTGCAAGGGCAACTGCACTGGCGCTCCGTCGCAAGGGCGACGCTGCAACTCGCTGCATTGGCTGCGCTCGCTACGGCGTTCTTCATGCGCACGCCGGAAGTCTCCGGTCTTTCCATGGCGCCGCGCATCGCAAGCGGAGAGTTCGTTTTGATCAACACGATCTCGTACCACTTGCACTCGCCCGCGCGCGGCGACATCATCGCCTTTCGTCACGACTCCCCCACGCAAGAGATCTTCATCAAGCGCGTCGTCGGCTTGCCCGGCGATCGCATTTCGATCGATCGGGGGCACGTCATCGTCAACGGCAGCGCTCTGCCCGAACCCTACGTCCAGTTTGCCGACGACCGGAGTTTTCCGGAGGCAGTAGTTCCACCCGATTCGCTCTACGTTTTGGGCGACAACCGCGTCGACAGCAACGACTCGCGCTTCTGGGGATTCGTGCGCGAAAGCGACGTGCTTGGCAAAGCGATCGCCGGAATCTGGCCGCCTGCCGCTCTCGGCACGTTTTAACCGCTGTGAACGACGGCGGCGACTTCGAACGCATCATCCAATGGTATCCCGGCCACATGGCCTCCGCCATGCGGCGGATGGGCGACTACATGAAGCTCGTGGACGTCGTCATCGAGGTGGTCGACGCACGCGTGCCGGCCAGCGGCGTCAATCCGCTGCTCGATGAAATCGCGGGGAAGCGGCAGCGCCTAAAAATCCTCAGCCGCGAAGACTTGGCGGAGCCCGCGGAGACCGCACACTGGTTACGCGGGTTGGGAAAAGACGCGCTCGCGGTAAACGCCCGCACGCAGGGCGCATTCGTGAAGGTCAAGCAGCGCCTGCGCGACTTTGTGGGCGATGGGCACCGAATGCAGCGCGCGATGGTCGTTGGAATTCCGAACTCGGGGAAGTCGTCCGTCATCAACGGCCTGGTTGGCCGCTCGGTTGCGCGCACCGAAGATCGAGCGGGCGTCACCCGTCAGCTGCAATGGTTCAAAGTGGGCCGCCAGCTCGAATTGATGGATACGCCGGGCATCCTGGTGCCGCGCATCCCGACGGCCGAGGCTCAGTGGAAACTCGCAATCGTCGGCGCAGTTCCTCGCGACCATTACGATCCCGAGGACGTCGCGGCGCGGTTTCACCGCTGGCTGACGGAAAAGAGCGGCGGGCGGACGAAGGTGCCCGACCTCTCGGCGTTCGCGCAGACGCGAGGATTCGTGCGGCACGGCGGAGAGAGCGATTACCATAACGCCGCACAGTCGTACATCAAAGACTTCAACGACGGCAAGTTCGGCAGAATAACTCTGGAGAGCGCGACGCGTGACGACCAAGCAGCGTAAGGCCAAGAACGCGTACGAGCGTGAACGCCGGCGCTTGCACAGGATTCATCGGTTCGAGGCAGCGGCGCGGGCGCAAGGGTTCATATTCGTAGGCGGCATCGACGAAGTTGGCCGCGGCCCGCTGGCCGGACCCGTGGTTGCGGCTTGCGTGGTCGCGGGCGAACCGCTCATGCTGCGCGGGCTCAACGACTCGAAACAAGTGCGTCCCGAGCTGCGCGCGGAGCTGGCCGAGCAAATCAAGGGCGCGTGTTCGGGATGGGCAGTCGGCAGTGCGAGCGTGGCGGAGATCGATCGGCTCAACATCTATTGGGCGAGCGTGCTGGCAATGGAACGCGCTTTGGCGGCGCTCGCAGTGTTGCCGGAGTATCTCATCACCGACGCCGTGCGCATCA
>DATGHT010000098.1:0-6855 GCA_035307865.1 Candidatus Eremiobacteraceae bacterium
AGTCGCGTCTCCAAGTCGCGACGAATGAATAGCACGAGCGACGAATTTGGATCGCCCGCATTTGACCGCTTCAGTTCTTCACCGACCAGCCATTGCAAGGTCTTGAAGTAACGCGGTACGGCCGCGTGCGCGTTCGTGACGCTGACAAAATCGGTCTCTTGCTCGTGAAACCGTTTGAGCACGGCGTGCAAGAGCGTGCCCGGCAGCGTGGCTTCATCGTCGTCGCGTTGGAGCTTCAGCACGCTGCCGTAGAAAAACCGCCGCGGGCAGACCATAAAATCGTTGATGCGCGACGGGGACAGGGCGAGCAAATCGAGCCTGATGCCCTCGCCGGTGGCAGCCGTGGTTTGCGTGCCGGATCGGGATCCATTCCCGCTCGGTTCCGCATGACTGCTCGCGGCCGCCACGCGCGCTTCCGCAGGCGCCACGCCGGCTGGTTCTTCGCGGGCGACGATCGGCGCGACGAGCCCGGACAGCTGCAGGTCGATACCCTCGCCGTCGACTTGCGGCGCGCTCACCAGGATCCGGCTCTTCGCGCGCGTCAGCGCCACGTACCACAGCGAATGTTCCTCTTTCAAGGCCGCTTCTTTGTCGGCAAAGACATCAACGTGCTCGCGACGCAGCCGGTCGACGTCGCGCGCGCTCAAGAGGCGGTTGGGCCGTTCGCTCGCGGGCAAAATTCCTTCGATCAATTGCGGGATCGCGACAAACTCAAACTCCAGGCCCTTGGCGGCATGAATGGACATGACGCGAACGCCCTCGGCGGCACTCGGCGGCGGCTCGAGACCGTCGGCGATCAGGCTAAGCGTTTCATCGAGCCGCTCGATGAACTCATCGAGGCGAGCGGTGCCTGCGGCCGCTCCCGAACCGCCTGCGACCTCCGCGTAGTCCTGCGCGGCGGTGAGCAGCGCTTCAAGCCGCAGCGGCGAAACGGTCTTGTCGAAGCCGGGTACCGCGGCCGCTTCGCGTATCGGCCGTAGCAGATCCAGCTCGGCGACCAACCGCTGCAAGACCGCGAGCGGATCGCCGCCGGCAAATGCCTCCTCACAACGCTTCCAGCCGCGCAGAAACCAATTGATGGGCCGTGGTCCAAAGGGCGGCGTCGCGACCAGTGCGGCCTTGGCGTCAACGTCGACCCGGCCGCCACGACGGGCGGCGTCGAAAGCATTGCCGACGTCGACGGCCCGGTAGCCGAGAATCGGGTTTACGAGCAGGCGGCGCCATAACGCGAGATCGGTTTGCTGCGCGAGCAGGCGCAATCCGCTGAGCGCGGCATCAACCAGCCCGTCTTCGTGAAAACCTGCCGAGGGCAGCGCCGCGACCGGCACCCCGGCGTTGCGCAACGAAGCGGTGATCAACTCGCGGTGAGGGTAATTCTGCCGCAACAACACCGCGATGTCGCGTGCTGCGACGCCGTGCGCAAGCTGGCCGAGGATCGCGGCGCAGACCGCGCGGACTTCGTCGTCGACCGTGCGAGGGCGCACGAGGCGGACCGACCCGGGCTTTGTGGTGTCCACCGCTTTGGTCAGCGAATCGGCAGAAAGACTTCCGTCTGCATTCGCGATGTCGAGAATCGCTTGGGCCGAGCGCCGGTTTACGTCCAACGGCAATGTGTCGCACGCAAACAGCTCGCGCGCGCGCTCGACGTTGTCGGGCGACGCACCGCGGAAGCGATAGATCGATTGATTGACGTCCCCCACGAAGCAAAAGGTCGGCTGCGGTGTCAGGGCTGTGGCGAGTCGCTGCAGCAATCGCAGATCGATAAAATCGCTATCCTGGAACTCATCGACCAGCACGTGACGGAAAGCCGCCTCGCGCAGCCAACCGCCGATCGTTCCTTCGCCCTCTTCGAGCGCGTGCAGCGCCTCGATCACCAAGTCGCGAAAATCGTGCAGCCCGCGCTCGGCTCGCGCTCGCTCCATTGCCGCATAGATCCGTGCGATGTCACGCAAGCGTCTGCCGTCACCGGCAATGCGCTCCAGCGTGGGCGCATCGAGCCCACGGCCTTTGAGCTGCGCGATGACGTTCAAGCAGTCAGTCGCAAACTGGCTGCTGTCGATCAGCTTCGGGTCGAGCCATTCAAGCGTGATGTTTTCCGGGCGAACGACCCGGCGCCAAAGCAGCCGTTCTTTCACCGGAGTGAGCAGCCGTCGCTGCGTGCCACGGTTGCCCCCCTCGAGCAGCCGCCCGCAGAAGCTGTGAAAGGTCTTGATGAACAGCTCTGAGACGGCCAATCCGCTGCCCAAGCGTTGCCGCAGACGCAGCAGCACGCGATCGCGCATCTCTTGGGCGGCGCGCCGCGAGAACGTCAGGACAAGGATTTGGCTCGGGGCCACGCCATCATCGGCGACAAGCGACGCAAACCGGCGGGCGAGCGTCTCCGTCTTGCCCGTACCCGGTCCGGCGAAGATGAGCAAGTTCGAACCACGCTGGCGGATGATCTCGAGCTGCTGGGGTGTGGGCGGAAACTTGTCCGCTACAAGTGACATTCTCGGAAGGCTTCGCGGTCTGTCTTTGGGAGCACTTCCGCGCATGTGAAGGAGCTGTGAACGCGATGACGCCCTTCCTTCATCCCCGGTTCCTACCGTCTTGGCAGCCTCCAGCTATCCTGATCCTGAGGTGAACGACAATGTTTACAAAAATTCTGGTACCAGTCGACGGGTCGCCTCCGTCCAACGCAGCGGTAGATCTCGCGCTGCGCATAGCCGCGGAAAACAAGGCCGCGGTCATGTTTGTGCACGTCGTTGAGCTTTCGCGGATAGCGGCGCTTTCGGGCCCGAGCGCGATCGACCCGGCGCTCGCGATCGACGCCGCTTGCGCAGCGGGCAAATCGGTGCTCGATCAAGCGACGGAAAAAGCGCAGGCAGCAGGAGTCACTTGCAAGAGCGAGCTGCTCGAGGACGAGTGCGTCCCCTCAGTGGTACAAGCAGCACACCAAGCGAAGGCAGACCTGATCGTCGCGGGCAGCCACGGCCGCACCGGTATTCCACGCGCTTTCCTGGGAAGTGTCGCGGAAGGCATTTTGCGCCGGGCCGACATCCCGGTTCTGATCTGTCACGCACCAGCCGTCGAACCGCATCACAAGCAGCACGACGCGATCAAGATCGAGGCACGCACCGCGGAGCACACGCTGCTCTAGTTTGCGTTAAGGATGGTTGCCCAGGAACGGGGGCTGACGAGCCAGGAAGCGGCACGCCGTCTGACCGATGCGGGGCCGAACGTGTTGCATGCAGGCGGCGTTCGGCCGTGGCGGGTCTTTTTGCGCCAGCTCAACAACCCGCTCTTGCTGCTGTTGGGCGCGACCGCTCTGGCGTCGATCTTTTTTGGTCAAGGTACCGATGCGCTGGTTATTCTGGTGATCAGCGCGATGAGCGTCGGTCTGGGGTTCATTAACGAGTATCGCGCCGAACGAGCGATCGAAGATCTCCACGCGCGTGTCCGGCGTAAGACGATTGCGATTCGCGACGACAAGCCCGTCAGCATCGATGTCGCCGCGGTTGTTGCCGGCGACCTCATCTTGTTGGGCGTCGGCGATATCATTCCAGCCGACCTACGGCTCACGCAGGCGCAAGGGCTCGAATCGGACGAGTCTATTCTTACGGGCGAATCACTCCCGGTCCAAAAGCAACCGAATTCGATGGCTTTCATGGGAACCATCGTCAAAGAGGGAACCGCTCGCGGCATCGTGGTGTGCACGGGTGCCGCAACCGCGCTGGGCCGGATCGCCGATCAGCTGGCCGGACAACTGCCGCAGACGGCGTTTCAGAAGGGTCTGCGGCAGTTTTCGACGCTGCTCATCGTCGTCACGGCTGCGTTCAGCGGCATCGTGTTCGCGATCAACCTGGTTCTCCATCATCCGCTCTTTGAATCGCTGCTGTTCGCACTGGCGATCGCCGTGGCGATCACGCCGCAACTGCTGCCCGCCATCGTCACGATCAGCCTCTCGCGGGGTGCGCGGCAGATGGCACGCCGCTCGGTCGTGGTCAAACGCCTGGTGAGCATCGAAGATCTGGGCAATGTCGAGCTGCTGTTCACCGACAAGACTGGAACCATCACGGAGGGGGAGATCCGGCTGGAGAGCGCGACCGACCTCGACGGCAAGGAATCGCTCGCAGTCCTCAAGCTCGGTCTGCTCTGCAATGCCGCGATCATCCAAGGGGGTGCTGTTGTCGGGAGCAGCAACTCGCTCGATAGCGCCATCTGGCAGCATGTGTTGGCGTCTCGTGTGCCGCTGGACGATTCCAAAGTGATCGGGCAAGCGCCCTTTGACTACGTGCGGCGCCGCATGTCGGTCTTGGTCGAAGATCAACGCGGCGAGCGTACGCTGATCACCAAGGGCGCGCCCGAATCCGTGCTGAGTTGTTGCCTTGCGGTACCCGCCTCGGCTCGCGACATGCTGGAGCAACGTTTTGCGAACGGCGAACGCGTCATCGCCGTAGCGACGCGCGCCGCACCAGGAGCCGCCGGAATCACGCCGGCCGACGAATACGGTCTGACACTGGTGGGCTTCCTCTCGTTCCGCGACCCGCCCAAGCCCGATGCTGCTGATGCTCTCGGGCGATTGAACGCGCTGGGCATCGAGGTCAAGATCGCGACGGGTGACAACGAGCGCGTGGCACAGAAGATTTGTCGCGACTTGCGTTTCTCTGTGGGCGGCACGCTGACCGGCGATGAGCTTGCGCAGCTTGCCGACACTGAACTAGTCCGAAGAATCCCCGCGACGACCATCTTCGCGCGCATCACTCCCGAACAGAAGTCGCGGCTGATTCGGGCATCCCAATCGTTGGGCAAGGACGTCGGATTCTTGGGTGACGGCATCAACGACGCCGTCGCCCTGCACTATGCGGATGTCGGCATTTCGGTTGATTCGGCGGCCGACGTCGCCAAGGATGCCGCCGACATCGTGCTGCTCGAAAAGGACTTGCATATCCTGGCCGACGGCGTCATGGTTGGGCGCCGCGTTTTTGCCAACACCATCAAATACATCCTCATGGGGACGTCGTCAAACTTCGGCAACATGATCAGCACCGGGACGGCATCGCTGTTCTTGCCCTTCCTGCCGATGCTGCCGTCGCAGATCTTGCTCAACAACATCCTTTACGACACAAGCGAGATGACGATTCCGACCGACAACGTCGATCTCGAGCTGCTGCAACGGCCGGCGCACTGGGATATGGGGCTGATCCGCAGATTCATGATGCTTTTCGGAACGCTGAACGCATGCTTCGACTTTAGCATCTTTGCTATCATGCTCTTCGTGTTTCATGCCGGCGAGTTGTTGTTCCGGTCGGGGTTCTTCATCGAATCGTTCATCACCCAAACGCTGATCATCTTTGCCATTCGCACGCGACGGATCCCATTCTTGAAGAGCCGGCCGAGCACGCCGCTCATCATCACGACGCTTGCAGCGACCGTCATCGGTGCTGCCTTACCATTTTCGCCGCTGGCGCGCTTCTTCGGCTTCGCCCCGCTGCCCGCGGCTTTCTTCATCATGATCATGGCCGTCATTCTTACCGTTTATTTCGTGCTGGTGGAGTTCGCCAAAGCGATGTTTTGGAAGCACGCCGTTTCGAACGCCGTAGAGAAGGTGTGAACTTGGTGTGAACGCTGGAAGTCGCAAGGGCTTCATTGCGCATTCACGCGGCAGTCCTACGCTGAGCATAGACTCTTCGCTAGTTCGAAGAGCAGGGAGAAAGACGATGATAGTACGCAAAGGTAACGGAGCCACGCTCGATGCTCCTGAAACAGTGTTCGAGCGGTTTTTTGGTCCCGAAGAATTCTTCACGGATGTGCCGTCCATACGGCGTTCGTTCAATTCACTTTTCGACACGATGTTGCGACCGAGCGTTTCGAAGGACTATACATACAGCGTCCCGGCGATCGACTTGTATCGCAAGGACGGGACGTACATGATCGAATGTGCGCTCCCCGGACTGCGCAAGGAAGACGTCAACATCGAGATCGAGGCCAACGTCCTCACGATTTCCGGCAAGTATCGTCACGAAGAGAAAGAAGAAGACAAGCGCTATCACTATCGGGAACTGCGTCGCGGCAGCTTCAGCCGTTCAGTCAGCTTTCCCGACAACATCGATCCGGACAAGGTCAAAGCGAGCTTTGATAAGGGAATGCTCAAAGTCGAAGTGCAAGCCCTGACCCCCGCGAAGACCAAGAAAATCGAAATCACAGCCTAGTTCTTACAAACCCTCGTAACGGGCGCGGCCAAAAGGTCGCGCCCGTACTCTATCGTCTAGCAGGTGGGGCCTCGCGCTGCCAACAAGACCCGCGGTCATGCGGCAGGAGAGGTCGTCCATGACAGCTCCGGACCCTGCTTTTTGGCGGGCTGGCGCGATGAGTTCGCTCATCGTCATGTTGGTTGTCCTGATCTTTCTGACCCGCGACACGCTAAACGTCATCAAGGCGGGCGGCGCCCACGTTCCCGACTATACGGTTATCAATCAGCAGGTGAGCTACGGCTACGACGCTGCGGCGGGGCATGACGTGCCTACCATCGGAGGTCCGGAAACGCTCTTCGGACATTCGTACACAACGAGCGAGGCCGCTGCCCTCGTGCGTCAGGGAAAGCTCGTCATCCAATCGCGTGCCTGCATGGACTGCCACACATTTTTTGGCAACGGCGCATACTATGCCCCCGACTTGACCAAGTCATGGCTCGACCCGGTGTGGGCGACGATGTGGATGCCGATGACCGGAACCCACACAAAAGCCGACGCAATGGTGGCCTTTCTCATGCGCCCCGACAAATATGTGACCTGGCGCCGTCAGATGCCCAACCTGCATCTGTCCACGAGTGAAGCCCAAGCCACCGTGGCCTACCTGAAATGGCTTTCCACGGTC
>DATGHT010000099.1:0-2913 GCA_035307865.1 Candidatus Eremiobacteraceae bacterium
ACGACACCATGCTGCCTTTTTCGTAGCGTCCGACTTTGAAGGGACCGATGCCGACTGGATGATTGTTGTACGGGACCCGGTTGATGTTCGCATACTGCTGCAACACATGCTTGGGCAAGATATTCAGCACGGTCGGCGACATCGAGAAAAACTGCCCGACGAAGGGCGCGTACGGCTTTTTCAAGTGCACCACGATGGTCCACTCGTCCGGCTTGTCGATGCGGCTGACCAAGTCATAGCCGGAGCGGCTGCCGACATTGTTCTGCTTGTTCATCACTTGCCGCCAGCTGAAGATGACGTCATCGGCGTTGAACGGCACGCCGTCATCCCAGCGCACGCCTTTGCGCAAGTGATAGGTGATCGCGAGGCCGTCCTTGCTGATTCCGCCGTTGCGCAGCGTGGGAACGACGGTCGCAAGCTCGGGCACGAACTCGTTGCGATCGCTCCAACGGAACAGGTAACCACCCCAGAACATGGACAGATCGACTTCGATCTGCTGATTGCCTACAAACGGATTGAGATTGTCCGGCTCGGCAAGCTCGTCCATGCGAAGGACGCCGTGCTTGGTCCACGTATTGCCGGCGGAAACGCCGGAGCGCGTTGCGACCTTCGAGCAGCCGTTCACAAGGCACAGCAGCAGCGCAGCGGCCAGCGTCAGCGCCAGCTTCTTCTGCATTCTCATTCCTTCACTGCCGGCACGTCAGCGGCCACCTGCACGCCGGCCGACCGTTCGTAAAGCTGCGCGACCGCGCTGTAATCTTGCTTGCCGTGACCTTCCGCCGAGGCAGTGGCATACAGCTGATTCGCCAGCGCCGATGCCGGGACGGGGACCCCCATCTGCTTGGCCGCGTCGAGAGCAGCGTTGAGATCTTTGCGCAGCAGGTCGAGCGCGAAGCCGCCGTGGTGACGGTCCTTCAGCCAGGCGGTGGGCAGCCACTTCTCCAGCAGATAGTTCGACCCGGTCGCGGCGCTGATGACCTGGCGCAGCTTTTCGATGTCTGCGCCTGCCTTCTTCGCAAAGACCAGCGCTTCGACGTCGGCGATCATCACATTGGCGATGATGATCTGATTCACGAGCTTGAACGTCTCGCCCATGCCCGCCGGCCCCACGTGCGCGGGTTTGCCCATCGCTTGCAGTACCGCCTCGCAGCGAGCGTACACGGCAGCATCGCCACCGGCCATGATGGCGAGGTCGCCGCTGCGCGCTCTGGCGGGTCCGCCCGATACGGGCGCGTCGAGCATGTGGAACTTCCGCGCTTCGAGGCGTTGGTGAAAGGCGCGCGATGCGACCGGTGAGATCGTCGACATGTCGATGACGGCGCCGTCGTCAGGGAGTCCGGCCGCGATGCCGTTTGCGCCGAAGATCGCTTCTTCTACTTGCGGCGCATCGGGGACCATCGTGATGACCACATCGCTATGGCGGGCGACGCCTGCCGGATCCGGATCTTCATGCGCGCCTTGGGCGACCAGCGCATCGACCCCGCGCCGGTTCACATGCGCGCAGACATGCAAACCGAAGCCGGCGCGCAACAGCGCCGCACCCATGGGTTCTCCCATCGAGCCGGCGCCGACAAGCCCGACACTCTTCGCCGCTGCCATTGTGAGTCACGGTTCTGAATCAAGGCTTGAGGCACCCGGTTTTGCCGGCTACATTGGTTGCACTTGCGTGCCGGCTTTCAGCGCATCGAGCTCCTCTTGGAGCCGGCGCACCTGCGCAGCCCGGGCGCGCAAGGATGCGAATTCGAGCTCGTCATAGGCAAGGGCTGCGGCCTGCATCAGGTCCCGCAGCGCGGGGATTTGATCGCGTTCCAATGCCGCGCCGCCCGCTTGCGGTCCGTAAAGGGCAAACGCTTCGAGCTGGCCGCGAACGAGTAAGGGGCAGGCCAGGGTCGGCTCAAGCTCTCCAGCCGGCATGCCGCTGCGCGGCAAATGTCGTTTTTCGAGATCGACCGCTGCGCGATCCCTTTGCAGCGCAACCACGAGTTCGTCATCAGGGAAGAATACCGCGTCGTCACTCGCGCTCCACCCGAATGCCGCGCGGCGCATGTATGCGCCGCTTTCGTCGCGCCGGAACAGCGCGGCGGAGCCAAGATCGAATGCTTTGACCGGCGCAGCGACGACGACGGCATCGACTGCTTCTTTGGACGGCGAACGCGGCAACGTTGCCGCGGCGTCGCCGATGTGCCGGGCGGCGAGGCGCTGCCGCCGAAAAAAGAGCGCGCTGATCAGCCATTCGAGCTTGCGCCGAATGGCTTCCAAAGAAAATCCCAGCACGACGGCGGCGAAAAGCTCGATGCCCAAACTTGCGCCCGCGCTGTGCAGCGTGCGGACTGCGACCGCGTGCAGGACTGAGAAGAATGCGATCACGATGGCGGTCAGAACCCCGTAGACGAGCGCGTGGCTGATGACGACGTTGAAGTCGAACACGTGATGGCGCACGACCGAATAGGCCACGGCGAAGGGCACCACGCCGATGAGCAGCGAGAGGAGGCGCTCGTGCACGCTCACGGTGCTTGCGACCTGCCAGTGTACGACGTTCAGCGTGTGCGCGAAGGCGAGTCCTACCAAACCAATTGCAAAACCAAACGTGATCCAGGCGACGCGCTGGCGGTCCTCACCGCGCGTACGCGCGTAAGTCTCAAGAAAAATACCAGCGATGAACGCATACAAAAGACCCCGGCCGATCCCGAGCGCCGTCACGAACCACTGGATCGAGTGCCCTAGCCAGACCGCGAAGTTGACCGCGATCGCGCTGAGCGCAAGCAACACGAACAGCAGCCAAACGTAGCGTTGCAGCGTTCGCCGCCACGGTGCGAGGTCGATATCGGGGAAGTTGAGCGCGAACAGCAACAAGCCGGCGATGCCCGCCGCATTCAAGAGATCGCGCAGGATGATGAAGACAACGTACCATGA
>DATGHT010000100.1:0-2553 GCA_035307865.1 Candidatus Eremiobacteraceae bacterium
ATCCGGTCGCGTCCGAAGTCCAGACCATTTGCGGCACCGTTTCCGCCAGCACTTGAAAGCGTCGTTCCGCAGCTTCGAGTTGCGCGCGCGCCAAGCGCCGCTCGGCGGTAACGGCCCCAAGCACGAGCCCCGTGAGGGCCAGTACCGCCATAAACATCACGAGCAAAGCGAGGCGGCGGTCGAGCGAGCCATCTACGAACGGACCCTGCCCAAGCCTGGTACCATAAATGGCGAGCGCGGAAATCGCAGCGACTGCGAGGGTCGTCGCTCGTTGACCAAAACGCAACGCCGTCCAAATGACGAGCGGATACAAAGGATAGGCAAATGGAAAGGATGTCATAAACGACAGCCAAGCCGCGCCGCCAAGGGCGGTCGTGAGCGCAACCGCCTCCACCACATTGCCTGCCTGCACGTTCCCACGCCGTCTGCGCGCTGACCATGTGAGGATGAGGGGCGCAAAGAGAAGCACACCCATCGCATCACCGGTCCACCACAGCCGCCAGACAAAAGCCCAGTCGGACCATGGCACGATTCCGGCGAGTGCGAGGTTCACCACGCCGTTCGTCGCGGTAATTGTCATCGCAAGCATCGAGGCGCCGAGCACAAGCGCTAAGACGTCGCGCAAGCGCTCAATTCTGCTGTCGAAATCGAACCGTCGAAGCAAGTAGACGCCGAATAGAGGGCCCAGCGTGTTCCCGGTTGCAATGCCGGCGGCGATTAAGAGCGGTTCGTTGCTGAACGCGTTGCTGACGAAGGCGCCGATCCAAATACCCGGCCAAAGCCTGTAGCCGCCAATTAATAACGCGGCGACCGCGATCCCAGTAGGCGGCCAAACCGCCGTGACCTGTTTGGTCGCAAACGCAAGAGAGAAACCCAGTTTGGCCGTGGCGATGTAGGCGGCGGCAACGATTAAGACGTAGGAGAGATACCGAAGGTCGATGCGTGGCGCGGGGCTGTCCCCGGTTGCAACGGTCGTGTGCTTCAGTTTCGCATCACCTTATCAAAGCCGCGATTGCCTTGATGACAGCTGAGTTACTAGCCGTCATGTTGGATGCTTAGAAGAATAATCTTTCTCGTGACGAGGTGCACAAACATGGGGTTGACTCGTCCGCTCAGGCTCCTTTCTTACGCCAAGCCCCGACGATCGTACCGACGATCATCATACCGATCACTACGTAACCCGACTCGATCAGCCACAGCGAGTAAGGCTTCATCTGGAAAAGGTTGATGGAAAGATAGTTGGTCACAAAGACGATAACGCCCATGAAGAGCCCGAATTCTACGCCGTGACGCGCGCCAGGTTGATTGCTGTCGGCAAGGGCGATTGCGGTGCCCAAAGCGAGGACCAATGCAGCGATGAATGATAAGATGTATGGCAGTGGATCCTTGTTCGCCATTTGATCGGCCGTGAAGCCGACCGCGGCGACATAGGGGCCCTTGAGCAGCGTGAACCAGAGCGCTCCCCACAGCCAGAAAGCGATCGCGCCGATGATAACTGCAGCCCAATTGACTTTTTGAATCGGCATAAGCCCTCCCAAACTCAACGGTAAGAATGTAGCGCTGCGCCCGGGTCATACTCCCGTGCGGTGCGGCGCGTTGTTGGCGGGGAGAACGCAAAAAGCATTTTCAGCTCTTTTTCAGGCCGGGGACGAGAGTGAACAAGCCGAACTTTGCACCATCGGATGTTACGATGACGCCCTTTGAAACCGCGACGATAACTGCCGCTCGGCAGCGCATGCCGGCCGAGTGGACTGCGCACGAGCGCACGCTCATCGCTTGGCCCGCGCGCCACGCTCTTTGGGCCGGCGAGCTCGAGCGCGCAAAGGCCGAGTACGCTGCGGTGGCGCGCGCCATCGCCCGGTTCGAGCCCGTACTCGTGATCGCCAATCCCGAGGATGCGCAGGAAGCGGTGAAATGCTGCGGTCCAGGAGTCGAAGTCGTCAACTTGCCGATTGACGATTCGTGGATTCGTGATTCAGGTGCTATCATCGTGCGCGAGCCGAGCGGGCGACGGATCGGCGTGCATTTCAAGTTCAACGCGTATGGGGAACGCTTTACACCGTACGTCAGCGACGCTCGAATCGGCGAGCTCGTGCTCGATCATCTCAAGATCCCCGTGCGCGAATCGAAGCTCGTGCTCGAAGGCGGGTCGATCACCGTCGATGGCGAGGGCACGCTGATCGCGACGGAACAATGCCTGCTCCATGGAAATCGCAATCCCGGCTGGACGCGTCAGGAGATTGAACAGGAGCTACGCGCGCAATTCGGAGTGGAGCAGATTCTCTGGCTGCGCTGGGGCCGGCTCGAGGATCTGCACACCGATGGACACGTTGACGTCGTGTGCATGTTCGCCGGTCCAGGGGTCGTGATCGCGCAGGGCTGCGCGGATCGCTCCAACCCAAACTACGCGCGCCTGCAGGCAAACTTGAGGGCGCTGCGCTCAGCGAGCGACGCCCAGGGCAGGCGGCTGCACGTCATCGAGCTTCCAATACAACCGCTCGTCGACGTGGGTGGGCAACCAACGCTCGTGAGCAACAACAATTTCTATTTCGT
>DATGHT010000101.1:0-3733 GCA_035307865.1 Candidatus Eremiobacteraceae bacterium
GTCGGGGCTGAGATAGCGCAAGCGCCGGCGCAGCATTTGCTGCATGTTGGCAAAATCGTCATTTTTTTCATCGCCCTGAATCTTGAAGCGGCGATATTCGTTCTTGGCCGCCTTGCCGTTCTCAAACACGACCATCGAGCCCACGACGTTCGTACCCTGCACGTGCGAGATGTCGTAACATTCGATGCGGTTGGGCAGGGCGGGTAACCCGAGCGCTGCCGCCAGCTCCTCGAGCGCGACGTTCGCGCGCTCTTGGGCGACGTCGATCTTGCTCAGGTGGTCGGCCAGATGCTGTTCGGCGTTGCGTTTGACTTTGCGCATGTACTCGGCTCGCTGCCCGCGTTCCGGCACCACAATGCGCACCCGATTGCCGCGCACCGCAGTCAGCGCCCGTTCCACGGCGGTCATTTCGGGGAGGCGCAGCTCCAGCATGATCTCTTTCGGCACGGCCGGCGATTGCGCGTAGAATTGTTTGACGAATTCCGACAAGACTTCGTCGGGCGAACGGCCTTCGGTGCCCTCGACGATGAAGTGCTCCTGGCCCAGCAGCTTGCCGCCGCGAACAAAAAAGACTTCCAACGACGACACGCCTTGACCGTGAGCGCCGGCGATCAGATCCATGTCGATCTGGCTCTTCCACACGACTTCTTGGCGCGCCATGACCCGCTCCAAGTCGGCGATCCGGTCGCGCAGGCGGGAGGCATGCTCGAACGCGAGCTGCTGCGAAGCGAACTCCATCTCGCGTTTGAGGCGATCCACCAGCACGCTGTGCCGGCCTTCTAAGAAGAGCAGCACGTCGCGCACGGTCGCATCGTACTCGGCTTTGCTCTGCAAGAACGCGCACGGCGCCATGCAGCGTTTGATGTGATATTGCAGGCACGGGCGGCGGTACACTTTCCCGATGTCTTCTTTGCAGGTGCGCAACGGGAAGACTTTGCGGATGAGATCGATGGAGTCGCGCAGCACGCCGGCATTGCTGTACGGTCCGAAATATTTACTGCCGTCGCGCTCGAGCTTGCGCGTGAAGATGACGCGTGGAAACATCTCGTTCAGCGTGACTTTGAGATACGGATATTTCTTGTCGTCTTTGAGCCGCACGTTGAAGGGCGGCTTGTGCTGCTTGATGAGGTTCGCTTCCAGCAGCAGCGCTTCGGCTTCGCTTTTGACGATGATGGTGCGCAGCTCGGTCACTTGGTCGACGAGGGCGTCACCCCGGGTGCTGCGCAGCCGGCCGGGCTGGAAATACGATCGCACCCGGTTGCGCAGCTCGACCGCCTTGCCGACGTAGAGCACGCTCCCGCCCGCGTCCAGCATTTGATAGATGCCCGGTTCGGCCGGCAGCCGGTCCAGCTGCTCCTGCAGTTTTGGGGAAATCACGAGTTCAGACACGACAAGCTGTTTTGCGTTTGGAGGTCTAGCCGACCTCTAGAGGTTGATGTGCTCGGGATTCGCGCGGGCCTTGCGCTCGCTTCGGAAATGCAGCCAGATCCAGCCGGCAATAGCGATGACGAGCAGCGCCAGCAGCAGGAACGAGAACGGCCGGACGTAGTTGGCGAGCAGCTCCCAGTTCTTACCCAGCACGAAGCCGATCTCCGTAAAGAGAATGCACCAAATGATCGAGCCGAGCAGCGTGTAACCGAGAAAGGTCGCAAAATTCATGTGCGTGACGCCTGCGGGGAACGAGCCGAACGCGCGCACTCCCGGCAGCAGCTTGCAGATGAGGACCGCACGCGAGCCGTAACGGGCAAACCAGCGGTCGGCGCGGTCGATCTCGCGCTCGCGCACGAACAAAAACTTGCCGAACTTTATCAGAAACGGCCTGCCGCCATGACGGCCGACGAAATAGGCGACGATCGCTCCCAGCGTATCGCCGGCAGCGCCCGCCGCGATGACGGCCGGCAGCGAGAGCACGTGGGTCGAGGCCAGGTAGCCGCCAAACGCGAGCATCACTTCGCTCGGCAGCGGCACGCCGACCGCTTGTCCGGCCATGCCGGCGATCAAACCCGGGTAGCCGAGGTGGCTGATGACGCCGAGAATCCAGGCGGTGATCGCCTGCATGAGGTGATGCAAGACTAGAGCGGCCTATTGGCGGGTGTTTTGGCGAGCGTCTGCAGGACCCGCGCTGCGACGCCGCCGCCATCCTCGACGATCGCGGTGAGGATGTCGAGCGGCGCGACCAGATCCCCGGTCTTGCGCTCGTTCGCAAGCGCGCAGACGCGTTGCGCACGCGGCGTGACGATCACGCCCTCCCAGAGATGGTCGTAGGAGACGTTCAGCGCATCGCGCAGGGCGCGCTTCACCTGCCACGGTTCGATGCCGGCATTGCGGAAATATTCCGCGATGTCGGGCGGCGGCGCGATCGCCATCGCTAACAGCAGATGTTCGGTGCCGAGATAGTAATGGCTGGCATTGCGACATTCTTGCTCTGCCAGCGTAAGGACCGCGCGCGCGGCAGCGTTGAATTCCGAAAACATCCTCGTATCAATTTCCGCTGGCCGGCATGCGAGCAAAAGAATCGGGGCGACAGGATTTGAACCTGCGAACCTCTCGGTCCCGAACCGAGCGCTCTACCAAGCTGAGCTACACCCCGCAAAGCTCCGACCTACGCTAGCTTCTGCCGCTTTTCCACAGCTTCCTTGAACGCGCGTCACAACGGGAATCCGCGCGTGCGTCCCCGAAACTCGACGCTCGCCATTTTGTATCACTCATCTTAGGCGAACTAGTTTCCGGAGTGCTTGCATGCGGTATCTCATAGTCGGTTGCGGGCGGGTGGGTTCCACCCTCGCCAAACGGCTCGCGCGCGCCGGTCATGAGGTGACGGTCGTCGACGAGAATTCCGCTGCGTTCCGCCGCGTCGGCCGCGATTTTCCCGGCAAATTGGTGCTGGGCACCGGCATCGACGTGGACGTGCTGCGGCGCGCCGGCGCCGACACAGCGGACGGCTTCGCGGCCGTCACGCAAGGCGACAATCGCAACATCATGGCTGCGCTCATCGCGCAGCAGCACTTCAAGATCAAGCGGGTGGTCGCCCGCATCTACGATCCGCAACGCTCGGAGATGTATCGCGATTTCGGCATTTCAACCGTGTGCCCCACGACGGTCGGCGCGCGCCTAATCGCGGGCGCGCTGATCGAGCAGCACTATCAGTCGCTGTTGTTCGATCGCGCCGACGTGGAGATCGTCGAACACACCGTGGGCGCGGAGTGGTTGGGCCGAACCGTTGCCGACATCACGATCGCCGGCAAGAGTCAGATCGCCCTCATCGTGCGCGGCCAGCGCAGCATCATCCCCACGCCCGATCTGCAGCTCGAAGGCGGCGATCACGTCATCGCCACCGTCCGCTCCGATTTCGTCGAGGAGTATCGCAAGTTATTCTCCGGCTCGCTGGCAAAGGCGGGCTGATGTTCATCGTGGTGGTCGGCGGCGGCAAGCTCGGCACCTATGTCGCCAAGGCGTTGCTCGAGGAGAAGCACGAAGTCGTCGTCATCGAAAAAGACGAGAAGAAAGCCGCGCGCCTGTGCCAGTTCCTCAACTGCGAGATCGCGCGCGTTGGCGATGGCTGCGATCCGGCCGTCCTCGAGGAAGCCGGCGTCGGCCGCGCCGACGTCGTCATCGCCGATACGGGCGACGATGAGGACAACCTCGTCATCTGCCTCGTGACCAAGAAGAAATTCCACAAGCCGCGGACCATCGCTCGCGTCAACAATCCGAAGAACAAGCAGATCTTCGAAGA
>DATGHT010000102.1:0-4509 GCA_035307865.1 Candidatus Eremiobacteraceae bacterium
CAGCTAATTGGTCCGCCGTCGTGAGCATGATGGCGTGCACTTCGTCCGCACGAATGGTGTAGAGCCAGCGCTGCCCGTCATCGCCTGGATACGCGCGGATTTGATCGCTGCCGACGTTCGTCACGCTTTGCGGCTTGCCGCGCAGCGTTCGCAGGCCGAGCTGGTTGCCGCCCAGCGGCACGTCGAACGGATCGGACACGCCTTCAACCGGTCCGACAGTGGCGTTGATGAGCCGCACGTAGCCGATCAACCCGTCGCGTTCGCCGAGCATGATGTATGCGTCTTGCGCGGGCGCGCGATTCCAGCTCACCTGCGAGCCATCCGGCAGCGATCGCACGAGCAGCGGATCCCCGAGCTTGCGCCGCACGTCCGCAAGCTTGTTACCCGGGGCCAGGCCCAACAGCGAATCCGGTTTTGGACTCGCCTTGCCCAAGGGAAAGCCTACGATCAAGTTGGCGACGACGATGCACGCGAGGCAAAGAGTACCGAGGTACGACATAGCGCGCGTCCCCTCTCGT
This sequence comes from Candidatus Eremiobacteraceae bacterium, assembly GCA_035307865.1. GTDB lineage: Bacteria > Vulcanimicrobiota > Vulcanimicrobiia > Eremiobacterales > Eremiobacteraceae > JALYZS01. The sequence goes on from DATGHT010000102.1 coordinate 519, forward strand.
TCGCCCGACATTTCTCGGCGAAGGCCACCATTTCCTAACTCGGCGTGCCGCAGCGGGAGCCGTGCGCAACGGCGCGAAGGGAAACTGCAATGCGCACCACAGCCAGCACGTACATCGACGGCACGAACTTGTCGTTGCCCGTGGTCTACGGCGTTGCGGCGAATCGCGGCACGGTGCAGTTGGATGACAAAGCTCGCGAGCGCGTGCGAGCGGCGCGTGGCGTCGTCGACCGCGCTATAGCCTCGAACGGCCGGATTTACGGCGTCACGACGGGCTTCGGCAGGTTGAAGAACGTCAAGATCGACGCCGCGCAAGCGATGGATCTGCAGCGCAATCTCATCCTCAGCCATTCCGCCGGCACGGGAGCGCCGCTCGACGTCGAGGCGGCGCGCGCGAGCGTCTTACTGCGCGCGCATTCGCTTGCGCGCGGACATTCAGGCGTCCGCCTCGAGCTCGTCGAGCTGCTGCTGGAATTGCTCAACCGCGGAGTGACGCCGGTGATTCCCTCGCAGGGATCGGTGGGATGCTCCGGCGATCTCGCGCCGCTGGCACACATGGCGCTCGTGCTGATCGGCGAGGGCGAGGCCTGGTACAAGGACGAGCGCATGCCCGGCGGCACCGCGCTGAAGGCGGCCGGCCTGAGCCCGCTGCAGCTCTCTTATAAGGAAGGGTTGTCGCTCATCAACGGCACCCAGATCATGACCGCCATCGGCGCGCTCTCGCTCGTGCGCGCCCGCCAGGCCCTCAAGTGCGCCGACATCAGCGGCGCCATGACTTTGGAGGCTTACCTCGGCAGCGAGGGTCCGTTCGTGGAACGCATCAACGCGCTGCGCAAGCACCCCGGCCAGGCACGCAGCGCCGACAACATCCGCCATTTGCTGCACGGGTCCGAGATCATGGCCTCGCACCGCGACTGCGACCGCGTCCAGGATCCCTACTCGCTGCGCTGCATGCCGGTCGTGCACGGCGCCGGCCGCGACACGCTGCAATACGCGGAACGCGTGGTGGAAACTGAGATGAACTCGGTGACCGACAACCCGATCGTCTTCCCCGAGGACGGCGCGCTCGTGAGCAACGGCAACTTCCACGGCGGTCCGGTCGGCTTGGCGCTCGACTACCTGGCGATCGCGCTCACGGACGTTGCTTCCATCACCGAACGGCGCGTCTACAGACTGTTGGAAGGCAACGAAGGCCTGCCGCCGTTTTTGAGCGAGCGTCACGGGATCTGCAGCGGGTACATGCTCGCGCAATACACCGCCGCCGCGCTCGTCAGCGAAAACAAGACCTTGGCCGTGCCGGCTTCCGTCGATTCCATCCCCACCTCGGCGGGTCAGGAGGACCACAACAGCATGGGGACGATCGCGGCGCGCCAGTGCGCCGCGGTAGTAGGGAATTTCGAGACGGTCGTGGCGATCGAACTCATCGAAGCCGCGCAGGCTTTGGACTTCCGCGCTCCGCTCAAGCCCGGGCGCGGCACCGCGATTGCGCACCGTATCGTCCGCGAGCGGGTGCCGCATCTCGACGTCGATCGCGTCATCAGCGCCGACATCGCGGCTGCGGCCGAGCTCGTACGCAGCGGCGAGCTCGTGAAAGCCGTCGAAGACGTGCTGGGAGCGCTGTAAACCATGAGCACTGCATCCGCGCCGCGCACCATCCGCGCGCCGCGTGGGCCGCAACGCAGCTGCCTGGGCTGGGGTCAGGAAGCAGCGCTGCGCATGCTGATGAACAATTTGGATCCCGAAGTCGCCGAACGCCCGCAGGACCTCGTCGTGTACGGCGGCAACGGCCGCGCCGCGCGCTCGTGGGAAGCGTTCGATGCTATCGTGCGCACCTTACGCCGGCTCAAGGACGACGAAACGCTGCTGGTGCAATCGGGCAAACCGGTCGCGGTTTTCAAAACGCACGCGGCTGCACCGCGGGTCCTCATCTCCAACGCGATGCTCGTGCCGGCCTGGGCCAATTGGCATACGTTCCGCGAGCTCGAAGCGCAAGGTCTCACGATGTATGGGCAGATGACGGCGGGATCGTGGATCTACATCGGCACGCAAGGCATCTTGCAAGGAACCTACGAGACTTTTGCGGCGGTTGCGCGCAAGCACTTCGGCGGAACGTTGCGCGGCCGCATCACGCTGACCGCCGGCTTGGGCGGCATGGGCGGAGCGCAGCCGTTGGCCGTGACCATGAACGGAGGCGTCGCGATCGTCGTGGAGATCGATCCCGAGCGCATTCGCCGGCGCATCGAAGGCCGCTATTGCGACGAATCCGCGCGGACGATTGACGAAGCGCTCGCCAAAGCGAATGCGGCTGCAGCCAGCGGGCGCGCGCTTTCCATCGGCCTGCTCGGCAACGCCGCCGAGATATTTCCCGAGCTGTTGCAGCGCGCTGCGTCCATCGACATCGTGACCGATCAAACCTCGGCGCACGATGCGCTCAACGGTTACGTGCCTGCGGGCTTGTCCTTGGACGGCGCTGCCGAACTGCGCGACGAGGATCCCGAGCGCTACGAGAAGCGCGCGCTCGAATCGATGGCCGCGCAAGTGCATGCCATGGTCGGGTTCAAACACGGCGGTGCGGTGGTCTTCGATTACGGAAACAACATCCGGGCGCAAGCGCGCAGCGTCGGCGAACAGGATGCGTTTGAATTCCCAGGATTCATCCCCGCCTACGTGCGCCCGCTTTTTTGTGAGGGCAAGGGGCCGTTTCGCTGGGCAGCGCTCTCCGGCGACTCGGCAGACATCGCCAAACTCGATGACGCATTGTTGGAGACCTTTCCCGACGACGACCACTTGCGGCGTTGGATCCAACTAGCTCGAGAACGCGTGAAGTTCCAGGGTTTACCGGCACGCATCTGCTGGCTGGGATATGGAGAGCGAGCGAAATTCGGCTTGCGCATGAACGACATGGTGAGGCGTGGCGAGCTTAGCGCGCCCATCGTGATCGGACGCGACCATTTGGACTGCGGCTCGGTCGCATCGCCCTATCGCGAGACCGAAGCCATGCTGGACGGATCCGACGCGATCGCCGACTGGCCCATCCTCAATGCCCTGCTCAACGCGGTGGGCGGAGCCCATTGGGTCAGCGTGCACCACGGCGGCGGGGTCGGGATCGGCTATTCAATCCACGCCGGGATGGTGGTCGTGGCCGACGGTTCGGACGATGCGCACGCGCGCCTGTCACGCGTGCTGACCACCGATCCGGGCATCGGCATCGTGCGCCATGCCGACGCCGGTTATGCCGAAGCGCAGGCGGCGGCGGACAACCACCACATCGATTGGAGACTCTAGGACATGACCACCAAGGCACCGCTGTTTTCGGTCCAACGCGCGTCCGAGCGCTACTGCGCAGACCACGGCTGGTTGAAGACGTGCCACTCTTTCAGTTTCGCCGACTACTTCGATCCCAACAACCTGAATTGGGGGGCGTTGCGGGTGCTCAACGACGACCGTGTCGCTCCCGCACAGGGCTTTCCGCCTCACCCCCACCGCGATATGGAAATCATCACCTACGTGCTGTCGGGCGAACTCGAACACAAGGACAGCATCGGAAATCATGGCGTCGTCGGACCGGGAGGCGTGCAATATATGAGCGCCGGCACGGGCGTGCGCCACTCCGAATACAACCATTCGCCGGCGACCGAACTGCACTTCATCCAGATGTGGGTGCTGCCGTCGGCGCTTGGCCTGGAACCACGTTACGGTCAAAAAGACTTTTCCAAAGATGAAAGCCGCAACCGCTGGCTGCTGATCGCGAGCGGCCGCATGGCGCACGACAGCGTCCCCATCAGCCTGCGCCAGGATGCTGCGTTCTCAGTGGCCCGCCTGGAAGGCTTCACCCTGAACTATACGTTCGACCCCGACCGGTTCGGGTTTCTGTTCGTGGCCGAGGGCGGCGTCGTCGCCAACGGTACGCACCTACGCACGGGGGACGCGGTCCGGCTTGCGAGCATGCTGGAAGTCGCGGTCGAAGGCACGGGCGAGCTATTGTTGTGGGA
>DATGHT010000103.1:0-6212 GCA_035307865.1 Candidatus Eremiobacteraceae bacterium
TGGACGGAAGCGCCGACCCCGGCGCAGTTGCGGTATTTCGCAAGGAGGCGCTGCGCTATTTCCGCTCGCTCGAGCGCGAGGCGCAGGCACAACTCGCATCGGCCGACCGGCGCCTGGACGACCTCTACCAGCGCCAGTACAACTTGCAGGCCGAGCGCGCGGTCGCGCAACGGCGGCGTGACAGCGCGCGCGAGCTGCTCGCAGCGATGGACCAATAATGCGGCTCGCTGCGCTGCGCCCGAAGCCTCCCACCTTTCCGCTTACGACCCGGTTTTTCGAATACGCGGGCGGCATCGCGCTGTTGTTCATCGACACGATGCGCTACGTTTTTTCGCTGCGTTTCCGCCCCTCCGAAGTCGTGCGCCAGACCTATTTCTTGATCGTGCAGTCGCTGCCCATCATCACGCTCACCTCGGGCTTCACCGGCCTCGTCATTTCGCTCGAAACTGCGGTGCAGGCCGTGCAGTTCGGGTTTTCAAACCTGATCGGCGGCAGCGTCGCCTATGGCACCGTGCGCGAACTCGGGCCGCTGCTCACCGGCATCGTGTTCGCCGGCAGAGCGGGCGCCGCCATCACGGCGCAACTCGGCTCGATGGTCGTGACCGAACAGATCGAGGCCTACCAATCCATGGGAACGAGTCCCACGCGGGTGCTGGTCGTGCCACGCGTGCTCGCCTGTGTCATCGGCATGCCCATGCTGACGATTTTTGCCGACATCGTCGCCGTGTACGGCGGCTATTACATGGCGTCGCTGCGGGTGCACTTGTCATCCTACGTCTACTGGCACTCCGTGCAGAACTTCATCGACTTCACCGATTTTGAGAAAGGCCTGCTCAAAGCAGCGGTCTTCGGCCTGATCGTGGGCATCGTCGCCGCCTACGAAGGTTTTCGCACCGAGGGCGGCGCCGAAGGCGTGGGTCGTGTCACGACGCAAGCGGTGGTCACCTCGATCATCTTGATCTTCGCGTTTAACTTCGGCTTGTCGTTCGTGTTGTTCCGATGATCAGCGAACCCAACACCTCCGCGCCGGCGACCCCGTTCCAGCAGCCCGCGGACAACATCGCGGTCAGCATGCAGCACGTCGACTTGCTGTACGGCTCCAAGGTCGTCCTTTCGGATTGTTCGATCGACTGCGAGCGCGGTAAGATCACCACGATCATCGGCCTCTCGGGCGCGGGCAAGTCCACGATTTTGCGTCTGATCAACGGCTTGCGCCGTCCGAACGCCGGCCACATCTTTGTCAATGGTGAGGACATCACGCCGAAAACCGAGCGCGAGCTCAACGACATCCGCAAGCGCATGGGTTTTGCGTTTCAAGGAGCGGCGTTGTTCGATTCGCTCACCGTATTCGAAAACGTGAGCTACCCGCTGTACGAGCACACGACGCTCTCGCGCAAAGAAATCGAGAAGAAGGTCTCGCAAACGCTCGAGTCGCTCGGGTTGGACGATGTCGCGCAGCGGCTGCCCTCGGAGCTCTCAGGCGGCATGCAGAAGCGGGTGGGATTTGCGCGCGCAATCGTGAATGAGCCCGAAACTATCCTGTTCGACGAGCCGACGACCGGGTTGGATCCTATCATGACCAACGTCATCACGGATACGATCAAGACGATTCAATCGCGGCTGCACGCGACGAGCATCGTCGTCATGCACGACATGCCGTCGGTCTACGCGATTTCCGACAACATTGCGATGCTGTTCGAAGGCACGATCATCGCGAGCGGCCCGGCCAAGGATTTTCGCCGCTCGCAGAATCCGATCATACAGCAGTTCTTACAGGGGAGTGAAATTGGGCCCATTCCGTTGTAGTCCGACGCCGGGGCGGCGCTGACGTGTCCACGCAATTTCGCGTCGGTATTTTCGCGGTCGTCACGGTCATCGCGCTGTTCGTCGTCTGGTACGTGTTGAGCAACTACTCGCTGCGCAAGAATGCCTACCAAACCGCGATTCACTTCCGCAACGTGTCCGGCTTGCAAGAAGGCTCCTCGGTGCAGCTCTCGGGCGTCGTCGTCGGGGAGGTCGAACGCATCCAGCTCTTGCCCGACCAAACCGTTGACGTCATCTGCACCATCAGCGGCGACCATACGATCTACCGCGGCTCGACGATCCTGGTCACCACCACGCTCACCGGCCAGTCCACGCTGTCCATAAACCCGCCGGCGAATCTGGCGAACGCGCAGCCGCTGCCGCGTGGCATCCTGCCGATCGAGCAGCAGGCCGAAGGCACGCTGCCTCCCTCGATCACCGACCTGGCAGCGCAGGGCCAAGCCCAGCTCAAGCAACTCGACAAGACGCTCACCATCGTCAATCAAGAGTTGCCCACGATCGCGCGGCGATTCAACGGCGTCGCCTCGCATACCGATGCGCTCATCTTGCACACGGACGAGACCTTTCGCCAGCTCTCAGGACAGCTGACGGCGACGATCGGGCACGTCGATGCGCTCATCGCGTCCACCCAGAGCGTGCTAGCGGAAAGCGGACGGAACGTCAATCAGCTCACGGGCACGATGCGCTCGCTCGTGGTCGATAACCAGGTTCGCATTTCGAAGCTCATCGGCAACCTGGCCGACACCGCCAGCAATCTCAACAAGACGATGCAGACGATCTCGCAGATCACGGCGGACCCCAGCGTCAAGGCCAACTTGATCCAGACGACGACGAATATCAAGGACTCGAGCGAGAAGCTGAAACAAATCGCCACCGACATCGAGAGCATCACCGGCGACTCCAAGGTGCAGGGACGTTTGCGCGGAGCGGTCGACGACTTAAGCTCGGCGATCGCCAAAGCAGATGATATTCTGGGCGGCTTCTCGAGCGCGCAAGGTCACGAGGAGCCTCCGGGCCCGCACGCTTCGCCGCCGCCCGGCGGCACTGCGTATCCCGTCAACCTGCCGACTCCGGCCGCTTCCCCGGGCGACGGCACAGCTCCGCGGTCTGACGGCGGTTTGCAGCGCAATCCCATTCGTTCGTCCGGCGGTCATGGCTCGCTGCTCGCGAACTTGACGGAGATCCAAGTACGGGAGACGTGGGGAACGCACGGCGGCGGCCCCGCGAGCGATATGAACGTCGTGCTGCTGCCGCGCGCACCGACTCATATCAGCGCGGGCGCCAACGACTTGGGTTATAAGACGACCTACAATTTCCTGATCGACACGGTCGCTTCACCGCGCTTACAATATTCCTTGGGCGTGATCTATTCCAATCTCGGGCTGAAGACGGTGTATCGCCCCGCGGGCCCCTTGGGGATTGACGCGCGGCTGTACGATCCGCGCCATCCGAAACTCGACTTGTACGGCGACGTGCGCTTGACGCAGCGGCTACAACTCTTCTATGGGGAACGGTCGCTGTTCGGTTCCAACAAGCTCCCGTCGTTCGGCTTCCAGGTCAACTACTAGGCGCAGATGATCCCCTACCGCGACGAAAACCGGGCGGGCGGTTTTCCGGCGATGACCTATGCGTTGATCGCCGTGAATCTCTTCGTTTTCTTCCGGGAAGCCGCCGTCGCTGCGCAGGGGCAGCGGGCCTTTGAATCCTTCGTGCTGGCGCTCGGCGTGGTCCCCTACAACCTGACGCACCACGTGCAGCCGCCCGCACCAGCGCCGCATCCCGAAGCGCTCACCTTGATCACGGCGATGTTCTTGCACGCCGACTGGCTGCACATCTTGGGCAACATGTTATACCTGTTAATCTTCGGACCGAGCATCGAGTATCTCACCGGGCCGGTGCGCTTCGTCCTGTTCTACCTCGCGTGCGGATTGATCGCCGGTTCGGCCCAAGTCGTGTTCTATCCCGACTCGCACATCGTCGCGCTGGGGGCATCCGGCGCCATCGCGGGCGTCTTGGGAGCCTACATTCTCTTTTTCGGACGGCATACGATCGACGCCGTGCTGCCCATCGGTTGTTTCCCCTTGTTCTTGCGCCTGCCCGCGCTCGTGTTGATCGGGCTGTGGATCATCTTACAAGTGTATCTCATCCACACGCAGTCCGGCTCGACCGGCGGGGTGGGCTACGTCGAACACGTCGCGGGTTTTCTCTCGGGCATGCTGCTCATCTTCGTCTTTCGCGCGCGCCACGTGCCTGCAGACTGACCGTTTGGTGGCGCAGCCGCGCGGGAATAAGCAGCGCAGTCTGCTTACCCCCATTCCGGAAGTGAGGTAGGAACATGCAAATCGCAGCAGTCTTCGCGGACAGCACGTCCAATACGGATTCGACGACCACCACCCAAGGCGCCCCCGGCAACACGAACAGCAACGCCAACGGCGCAAATGGCAGCACGAACACGTCTACCGGCTCGCAAACGACGACCACGACGACCTCAACCTCCGTCAGCACGTCGACCTGGGTGATCGTCGGGATCATCGCCGTCGTCATCATCGCGCTGCTGATCGGACTCGCCAACCGCAGCAGCAGCTCCACCACCGTCGTTCGCTAAGCAGGAGAAAAAAGCAGCGCGACGAGCCCGCGTCGCGCTGTGTCCGGCCCGCGGCGCGCCTCATCAGCGCGAGCGTGCCCGGCTACGGTTGTGAGCCGGGCGCGCAGCACTGGCTTGGGCGCGCGTTTCGAACAAGCTCAAGACGCGATCGATGCCGGTGATAGAGAACAGCCGGCGATGAAATGCGTTTGACGTCACGATTGCGACGCTTCCCCCGGTGGCGCTGACCGTCTTGAAGAAGGACAGCAGCGCGGCCAAGGCCCGGCCGTCCAAATACGTCACACCATCGAGATCCACGATATAGTTCGAGCAGCCTTTCGCTAAGGCGGCCTTCGTCGCAGCGACGAATTGCGGCTCCGAGGCCAAATCGAATTCACCGTTGATGGCCAGCAACGTGCTCCCAGCATTTTCGCTCAGCTCGATCACATATGACTTGTTCCCGCAATCCGCGCCGCAAATCGCCGGCCTGCTCTGTCTTGCAGGTTTAGCCAGGACCTCGCACGGCAAATAGTATCCAAGTGATACTTGGTACGAAACATCGCAACGGCTTGAGGAGGCACCAGGAAATGATGTCTTGTTTCGCGCGGTGCGGACTGCGAGCGGCGGCGTTCGCGAGCGTTTTTGCAATCGTGACGGCTTTGCCCGCGCTTGCTGCCGTCACCATCACGGTCAACGGCCAGCAGGTGCAATTCGACCAACCGCCCATCGAGCGTTCGGGCCGGGTTTTCGTGCCGCTGCGCGGCGTGTTCGAGCGCCTGGGCGCAAGCGTCGTCTACGATAACGGCGTCATCAATGCCACCGGCAACGGCCGCACCGTCCAGCTGCACATCGGGTCGAACTCGGCGCTGGTGAACGGTCAGACGCAAACCCTGGACGTGGCTCCCTTCTTGGTCGGCGCGCGCACGCTCGTGCCGTTGCGCTTCGTTTCGCAAGCGCTAGGCGCTACGGTCGACTACGACAACAGCTCGCAAGCGGTCACGATTTCTTTGGGTGGATCGGCGCCGGCTGCGCTGACGCTCACCAACCTGCGCCCCGGGGCAAACGCGGTCGTCGCGGGTAATCGCCCGGCTGTTTCAGGCTCGTTTAGCTCGAGCGTCGATCCCAATTCGGTGCGCATCACCCTCGACGGCCGGGACGTGTCGGCGACCTCGGACATTTCCGGCAGCGATTTCCTCTTCACGCCCGACTACGACCTCACGCCCGAACAGCACACCGTGCACGTGACGGGCAAGACGACGGGCGGACAGAGTTTCGACCAGAGCTGGGCATTCACGTCCGGCACGAGCGTCGTCTCGAACTACATCCACAATTTGACACCCGCAAACGGCAGCACCGTGAGCAGCACGTTCACGCTCGCCGGAACAACGCTGCCGGGCTCTTCGGTGCATATCGTCGCCATACCAACGGCTGTGTTCGGCGGGGTGTTTCGCGTCCAGTCGGGGACGTACACCGCTGACGTCACCGCGGACGGCAACGGCCAATTCTCGCAATCCATCAGCGTGCAGACGGTCCCCGGCGGGAACGTGGCGGTGCGCATCACGTCGATCGCGCCCACGACCAAACAGAGCAAGACCGTCGATCTCAACTTGAAAAGTTAGCCGCTAACCGGAGACGGCAGAAGAAGAAGAGGCGGCCACGGCTGCCTCTTTGCTCATGAGCTCGACGCCTGCTCGCGGTCGCGCACGTGTTGCCAGGCGAGTTCGATTGCGGCCGTGACATCGGCGGCCCGCTGCACGCGGTCCAGCGGCACACCCCCCGAACCCGCTGCCTGCGCGAAGGTCCA
>DATGHT010000104.1:0-2758 GCA_035307865.1 Candidatus Eremiobacteraceae bacterium
GCGGCGGCGAGCGCGGACAACGTCCTCAACAAGGTGCTGACGGGCGCGGCGGGAGTCTTGGCCGTCAAGGCGATCGCGGTGCCGCTGAATAGCTTTCTCGACAACCTGATGCTGACGAATCACGTCGCGAACCAGGGCAAGACGAAGGTCGTGCCGATCGTCACCACCGGCAGCGCCACCTACGTCGGTGCGGCGCAAGTGAGCGGACCCGCGTACGCGGTGGATCGCGTGCAAGCGGTCGGATCGTTTGCCTTCGATTGGAACAACGGCGTGTGGAAAGGCAGCGTGCTGATCCCGATCGACAGCCTCAATCCGCTCAACGGCTTCAAGCGCGTGTATGGGGTCGGCGTCGACGCAGTCATCAACGCTCGGTTGTAGCGAACAAGCAGTGACGCAGACCGGCTGGCCCAAGCGTCAACCGGTGCGTCGCCCGGGACCGCCAGACTCAGGTCGGGCGGTCTTTCGTTTTGCGGGACATTGATCGATTTGTAGTTTGCGGTTTGCGGGGGAGGAATTTGTAAAGCAGTTGATAATATGCTAATAAATTATCAACCAATGTTCTATTTCAAGGGCAATCTGAAAACATGGCGCTGACGGTTCGAACTCATGACGGCCCGGGGGTACGCGCGGCAACCATCGCCCTGGCGGGAGATCTCGACGCTCCCGGGGGCAAGATCGCGCGCAAGGCACTCTCGGGCACCATCGCGGAAGGGCGCACCGACGTGACGGTCAACCTCGATCGCGTCGGCTTCCTGGACTCCTCCGGATTGGGATCCCTCATCGCCGCTCTGCGGCTTGCGCGCGACCGCGGCGGGGACGTGCGCGTCGAAACTTCAAACGAACGCATTCGACGCATCCTGGAAGTGACCGCGCTTGCGCGCGTGTTCAAGTTGCGGCGCTCGAACGAAATCGCCGCCTGACCGTACCGCTAGGAGCACGCTTTCGATGCGCACAAAGATCGCCGCTTTCGTTCTGATATGCGCGGCCGCCTCGTACTGGAGCGCACCGGCTCGCGCTCAGGCGCCGGCGTCGCCGCCGATGGTCTCGCTGAATCTCGACCAAGCAGTGCAAGCCGCGCTGCAAAACAATCTGACGTATCGCTCCGCCCTTGCAGACGAAAAAATCGCAGCGGCGCAGGTCGTCCAGGCGGCGTCTGGCCGGCTTCCGAGCTTGAGCGTGGGTTATGCGCGCCAGCACACGCAGAGCGCCGGCTCGTTCAACATACCGACGCCCAACGGCACCATCAAGGTCCCGATATCGGCGACCAACTACGACAGCACGAACGAAACCCTTCAATGGGCGATCTTCACCGGCGGAGCCGTCGAGGCGGCGGTCGGACAGGCCTCGGCCGGCTATTCCGCAGCCCAGAGCCGGCTGCAGGCGACCCGTGCCGACGTGGTGCGCGACACGACGAATGCCTACTTTCAGCTGATCGAAGCTCGACGCAGCGCGTCCATCGCCGATCAAGCGGTAGCGGTTGCCCAAGACGATCTAAAAACGGCCCAAGAACTCTTTGCGGCCGGCACCGCAGCGCGAGCGGACGTGCTGCGGCAGCAGGTGACGCTCGCCAATGCGCAGGTGCAGCAGGTGCAGGCCGGCAACGCGGCATCGCTTGCCAACGCGAGGCTCGCCAACGTCCTCAACATCGACCTTGGGAGCACGATCGCCGCGACAGAACCCCTCGAGGCCGCAACGCCCGCCTATCAGCTCGATGCGCTGCTCGGCGGCGCCCACGCAAACCGGCAGGAACTGTCGGCAGCACGCCAGGCAGTGACCATCGCTGACGATGCGGTGAAAGCGGCCCGGGCCGGCACGCTTCCGACGGTCGCCGTGGCCGTCCAGAACGCAAGCTTGACGCCGAACTTCCAAAACATTCCGCAGCCGCAGCTTTCAGAAACGCTCAGCGTCACGTGGAAGCTCTTCGATGGCGGCCTGACGCACGGAAAAGTGGCTGAAGCGACGGCCGACGTCGACAAGGCGAAAATCAACCTGCAGCAACTGGAAAACGGCGTCGATCTCGAGGTTCGTGAAGCCTATTTCAACTACGTCGCGGCGCAGGCGCAAGTCGCCGCGGCGAGATCCGCGCGGGCATCGGCAGACGAAAATCTGCGGGTGGAACGGATTCGCTACCGGTCGGGCGTCGGCACGTCGCTCGAATTGTCCGACGCGCTGCTCGCCAACACGCAGGCCCAAAACCAGCTCGTGAACTCGCTCGCGAACCTGCGCATTGCGCTCGTCGCGCTCCAGCGCGCAACCGGCGTCCTGTAAGTGCCTAACTAGCACCAATGTAGTCGCGGCAGCTCGCTGCCGCACGGCGCACCAAGGTGCGCCGACTACATGATGAGGTCAGGGCGAGCCGAGGGCCACGTCTATCTTGTCGCAGAGCAGCACAGGGTGCGGACCGGTGCACTCGAGGTAGAGCAATCCGCGGCTTGCGGGAAGCTGCCGCGCGAGCCGCTCGCTCTTGTAAACGCGGATCGCCGCGCGGGCGCCGGATGCGCGCGTACCGGTATCGACAGCATCCGGAGGCAAGTAGGAAGCGGCAAAATGAAAGGCGTCGTCGGGCGCCTTGCCCTCGTAGAAATCGAGCGAGAAACGCGTGGCGAGACCGCCGCGGCCCGCGTATGTGACGGTGAGGTACCCGTGCTCGGTGGTGTAGATCGGCTGGTCGGGCGGGGGAGACGGAAAGGGATGCCACCGCGAGGACTGCGGCGGAACCGGCCGGCCGAGCACTGCTTCCACTTGCGGCCGCGAGTAG